>NZ_GL831013.1 GCF_000188195.1 Succinatimonas hippei YIT 12066 | reverse complement strand
ACAACGAAGACACCTACACCGTATCGGGAGGCTTTAAGCACAGTTTTTAATTAAATTCTCGACAGAATAAAGCGTCGTTATTAATGATGGCGCTTTCACCTCTTTAAGGCCGCGCCTTTCGTTTCATGAAAGTTTTTGCCTCTAGCGGCCTTATTTGGAAGTTTATTTATCTTTTAGAAAAATTCAAATCTCTTCTTTAATTAAGCAATCATTTAAATTGATCATTTCAATAGTATTTCCATGAGTTCTTATGATTTGTATCAGATCTTGAGGATCAAACCATACTGTAGCGGTATTATCGTTTGGATGAATTCCTATCATATGTGAGACGGTTGTAAATTCTTCATCTACATACCAAATAACCGAGCAAGATTTATCGTTAAGCAGACCGAAAGGAGATACGGATCCGGGGATTAATTGCAGTTTGTCTTCAAGATCGGCAGTCGATGCAAAAGAAAGAGCTCTAAGTCCGAATTTTTTGCGAAAAGCTTTTAAATCTACACGTTTATCTCCACGAACGGTTATTAGATAGTAATTGCGTTTTTTGTCATCTCTTACAAAAAGATTTTTAGCTTCAGCCTCGGGATAAGGGAAAACCACATCCGCAGTATCTTTCATACTAAAGAGCGCGCAATGTTCGGTTATTTCATGCTTGATGTTTTTAGCTTTTAATAAATCGTAGATATTTTGTTTGTTCATGATGATTTTGTTTATTTAAGGTTGTTTTTCAGTATCGCTACTAGATAAGAGTCTACACATACAAAAGAAAATAGACGATACCGTTTTCACCGATTTTCAGATCGCTGTTATGAAACTCATACGAAATAGATAAATGAATATTATATTTTGCTATTAATTTTTTAGTGAAGGCAAAGAATAGCTTTTATCAGATATTATTTTTATCGAGTGGTAAAAATTATGCCTGTTTGCAATAACAGTTTTGGCAATTAAGAACTTGATTCCCATTTGATCTTATGGTGCAATTTTGTATTTTTTACTGATTTTTAAGAGACTGTATTAGTATTTAATCGTATAAGACCCAGAGAGTTTTTCAAAATCCATTGGTAGATTTTGCTCTCTCAATTATAAGAGCAGATGTTCTTTTTTAAGCTGTTTTCAATCAAGTAAATCTTGACAGAATTTTCTTTTCATAATCAATTAAATGCACGAAATCAAGAATTTTATGTGTCTAATATTTCACGTTTTCTAGGATTTCTATAGCGATAATTTACACGTTTTCTAGATTTTTAAAATAAATTGTGAAAAGTTAAGAGAGGTAGGTTTTGAAATATTTAAATTTTTAGACATTACAATCCGCGTAATTTTTTTGTTTGATTCTATCTTCTAGCTCTTTTTTACAGAAGGGTAAATTTAGTTTTGGGCGACATTTAGAGCGATATTTTGGACGCTATATAATGAAAATTATTGTGGGATGAGCTGGTCGTTCATGGACATTTAGCTTTAAATCATTCTGAAAAGAGATCGTTTTTAGTCACAATCGTCTGCATTGCATATTTCATATTTTTAGCTAGTTGTTGACGGTCAGGTATGAAGAAGATGAGCATGAGCTTTTCCTGGCATTAATGCAGTAAGTGAATGTAATTAGAGCTAAAAGACAGCAAGTTGCTTATTTTCACGAAATCCAGATTTTTTATGCTCTGTTTTTACACGAAATCAAGATTTTTAAATTTTAATAGTAGATATATTTATATTAAATGTAGATTTATATGTGTTTTCTCATTTGTTTGCTAAACACGAAGAGTGCGACTGCATCTTAAGCTTAAAAATTTGATGTCTGCATAAATTTTGAAAAATTGTTTTAATGGGGTGTTTTAGCTAACTCATTGATAGAGCTATATCAGTGCAGCTTTGTTGTAAATTTTAGAGATGAATCAAAAATTTGAAATGTTTGTTAATTTGCTACGCAAATAACTGTATTAAGTTTTCTTGCTATGTAGTATTGTGTTGGATTTTCAAAAATAACCTAAGGATATAATTTTTTATGCGTACCACGATAATGAAAAGCAGACAAGGAGATGCGATAAGCGTATTGCAGCTTACCGACACTCATTTGTTTGCCGACGAGCATGGTACGCTTTTAGGCATAAAAACCTCAGAAAGCTTTAAAGCCGTGATTGAGTCCGTGGTCAATCAGGGCATGCATTTTGATTTCATCATGGTGTCAGGGGATGTTTCCCAGGATTATTCTCCCGAGTCTTATCAGCGTTTTGCCCATATGGTGGCATTGCTTAAATCCCACGTGTTTTTCTGCCCCGGCAATCACGATGACGGTCCTTTGATGTACCGCATGTTTGACAGATTAGGCGTTGATACCAATAAGCACGTTATCTGTAATAATTGGCAGTTCGTGTTTTTAAACTCGGAAGTTTACGCTATGGCGCACGGCTGGGTACAAAAAGAAGAGCTGCAGTTTTTAAGAAAGTGCCTTGAAAGATATCCTGATTTAAATACCGTGGTGGTCGTGCATCATTTGCCGCTTTTGGTTAAAAGCCGCTGGCTTGATACTCAGACAATGCACAATCAGGATGAGTTTAATTCATTTATATCAAAGTTCCCGCAAATAAAAGCGGTGGTCTGCGGTCACGTGCATCAGGAATTTGATTCCGTCATCAACAATATCCGTTACATAGCCACGCCGTCCACATCGATTCAGTTTGAGCCTTTATCGCATGATTTTGCACTTGATCAAAAGGGACCCGGGTGGCGCTATCTTACATTGACTTCACAAGGCGAAATCCGTACTGAAGTATTCAGGCTTCCTCCCGGACGTTTTATTGCCGATCATGGTGTCTCCGGCTATTAGGAGTCGTTATGCACATTTGTTATATTCACGGCTTTTTATCAGGATCTGCCGCGGTTAAAAGTACGATTTTAAAAAATTACATTAAAGAAAACCGTTCTGATTTAACTTTTTCAGCCCCTGACTTTCCGGATACTCCTAAAGAAGCTCATGATGCCCTTATAGCGTATTTTGAGAATTTAACTAAAAAATATGAAAAGATAGGTCTTGTCGGCAGCTCCATGGGCGGTTTTTTCTCTACTTTGCTGTCAGGAGTTTTCGGCTTTAGAGCAGTACTGTTAAACCCTTGCGTTCACCCTCAGGATTATTTTCAGAATTTAATCGGCGATCATGTCAATACGGTTACCGGCGAGCGCTTTACGCTAAAGCCGCAGATGCTTGACACGTTAAAAGAGCTTGATGCCTCTATTACTTTTAATCCTTGTAAAATCAAAGTATATTTACAAGACGGGGACGAAGTCCTTGATTATAAAAAGTCCCTTGCTTTTTATGACAAGTCAGAGATAGTTCTTATGCATGGCGGTTGTCATGCTTTTACCGATTTTATTGATATCGTTCCTGAAGTTTTGGACTTTTTGGAAAATAAAAACTAATTTTTCTCTAAGCTTTAGCGCTTACACTAAAGGATACGGATTGTAAGGAGAGAAAGATGCGCATTCTGCTGGTTGAAGACGATAGGATGATTGGCCAGGCCGTAAAAGAAGGCCTTGAGAGCAAGTCTTACGCCGTTGACTGGTTTCAGGACGGCAATACTGCTTTGTATGCTCCTGAAGACGTGGATTACGATTGCATTTTGCTTGATTTAGGCCTGCCGGGGCTTGACGGTATGTCTCTTTTAGGCAAATGGCGCGCGCAGAAAATAAAAAGTCCCGTTATCGTACTTACCGCCCGTGACGCGATTGCCGACAGAGTAAGCGGCCTTGATAAAGGCGCGGATGATTATTTGGTAAAGCCTTTTGATTTTACCGAGCTTTTGGCAAGAATAAGAGCGGTGCTGCGTAGAAGCACGGGTAATAGCGAAAAAATTGACAATATTCTGACCAACGGGGCGCTTACCTTGGATCCGGTTGAGCATCTTTTAACCGTAAAAGAAGAAAACGAAAGCCGTGAAGTCTCATTAACTTCCCGTGAGTTTTCTTTGCTTGAAGCTTTGATGCAGCGCCCCGGCGCGGTATTGTCGCGTGAGGCGCTTGAACAGCGCATTTACAGCTATGACGAGGAAGTTGAAAGCAACGCGGTTGAATTTATCATTCATTCTTTAAGAAAGAAAATCGGCGCAAGTCATATTAAGAACGTTCGGGGTGTCGGGTGGAAAGTGGCAAAAGAAGCATAGGGCGATCGCTTAAGTTTCGTCTTATCCTCATTTTCTCTTGCCTCGGTTTTCTGGCGGCGGTCGGTGCCAGTCTGTGGTCTTATTATTCAGTTAAAAATGAGACTTTAAATTTTATTGATGAAGAGTTGTCGCAAATCGCTGCGACGGTAATTAATTACAACATGTTAATCCCCAAGCGCTGGGAAGGCCCGCGTCAGGCACACCGGCGTATGTTTTTTCGCCGCCATCATAGTATGGGCAGAAACTCCGAAATAATTATCGAAGAGCAAAATATTAATGAAGGCAGAATGCGTCCGCGGCCCCGGAGTCAAGATCTTCCGTCGCTTGGCGATTTGGCTACCCGCCGTTTTGATATCGTTATTGCTCCGTTGTACGGGCAGGCTCGCAACAATATATTTTTACCCTCGGGAATTGAGGACGGTTTTTACACCGTACTTATTTCCGATAACCGAACCCGTGTTTTCGTGGCGACAAAGCCTGACGGCGAACGCTTTGTGGTAGCCCGCCCGTTAGATGTCGTCAATGATATCAGTGCCAAAGCGCTTAACACTTCCTTTTATGAGTTTTTGGCCCTGCTTTTAATTTACATTCCTATAGTTATCATAAGCGTTAATTTGACCTTTAAGGCGGTTAAAGCCTTGGCTCTTAAGCTTGATAAACGCAAGGAAAATGATTTAAGTCCTATCGTGACGGAACATAAAGGCTATATTCCTTCAGAGCTTGATTCTTTTATCGGCGCTATTGATCGATTATTTGACAAAGTTGAGGAGAGCATGGCGGTACAGCAGCGCTTTATTGCCGATGCTGCCCATGAAATGAGGACGCCGCTTACCGCGTTGTCTTTGCAGGCTGAAAGCCTTGCTGATGAGGATTTGCCACAAAAGGCACAAGACAAATTAAAAGCACTGAGGCAAAGCATCGAGCGGGAAAAAGATTTGATGAATGCTCTTTTGTCTCTTACCCGCATGCAGAATAATAAAGAACAGGCGGTGTATGCTCCATGCGATATTGAAAGTTTATTTATTGCTCTTATTGAGGAATTAAGTCCGCTTGCCGAGGAAAAAGATATTGATTTCGGCGTTGACGGACCGATGGCTTTTACTGCTTTTTCTTCTCTTCCTGATTTAAAGTGTGTTTTAAACAACTTTACCGTAAACGCTATTAAATATACTCCCGAAGGCGGCAGAGTGGATTTAACTTGCAAAGAAGAAGGTGATTTTCTTTTCCTGGAAGTTAAAGATACGGGGCCCGGAATTTCTAAAGAATATTTGGAAAGAGTTTTTACCCCTTTCTTTAGAGTAGGCGGCGACGGCTCCAAGATACCCGGAACAGGTCTCGGTCTTGCCATAGCCAAAGCGGCTGCAACAAGAGCCGGAGCACAAGTTAAGCTTATAAATCAAAAAGAAGGCGGACTGTGCGCTCAAATCAAAGTTAAAAAGTACTCCAAGTAAAAGCCTTTCTCCAAGAAATTTTTGCTTGTGCTAAAATTCATGAGGAATTTTAAGGCTCACTTATATCTTTAAATTAAAACACGCATGACCAAAGAACAGATTAATGAATATACCGGCGCTTCCATTGAAGTATTAGAAGGTCTTGAACCGGTACGCCGTCGTCCCGGTATGTATACGGACACCCAAAATCCCAACCATTTGGGTATGGAAGTAATTGATAACAGTGTTGACGAAGCTTTAGCCGGTTTTGCCACGAAAATTGAAGTAAATTTATATAAAGACGGTTCTCTTGAAGTAATCGACAACGGGCGCGGCATGCCGGTTGACATGCATCCTACGGAGAAAATCCCGGCAATTGAGCTTATTTTCTCAAGGCTTCATGCCGGCGGTAAGTTTTCAAACGACAATTATGCTTTTTCAGGCGGTCTTCACGGCGTGGGCGTAAGCGTGGTTAACGCTTTGTCAAAGCGCCTTGAAGCAAAAGTATCTCGTGACGGGCAGGTTTACTCTATAGTTTACTCAGGCGGTGAGAAAATCGAGGATTTGAAGGTTATAGGCACATGCCCGAAATCAAGAACCGGAACCGCCATCCGTTTTTGGCCTGATGAAAAATATTTTGACGGCATTGCTTTTAACGTCAAGGCGCTTACGCATTTGCTGCGGGCAAAGGCGGTTTTGTGTAAAGGCCTTAGTGTGGTGTTTAAAGATGAGAACAGCGGCAAAGAGGAAGAGTGGCACCATGAGGGGTCGCTTAGCTCTTATCTTTTGACGCAGATGCAGGATGCCGAGATTGTTCCCGATCCTCCTTTTGACGGCAGTTTTTCTCAGCCCGAATCTGAAGTTGAATGGGCGGTAACCTGGAACGTTGACAGCGCGGATAAACTGTTGCATGAATCTTTTGTTAACTTGATCCCGACGCCGGAAGGCGGTACCCACGTTAACGGTTTTCGCTCAGGTCTTTTGATTGCGTTGCGTGAGTTTTGTGATTTACATGCCTTATTGCCGCGCAATTTAAAGTTGGTTGCAGATGACGTGTGGGCACATTGCTCATTTGTTCTGGCGGTTAAAATTCAAGATCCGCAGTTTGCAGGGCAAACCAAGGAAAAACTTTCATCCCGTCAATGCGCTTCATTAGTTGAAGGCATTGTTAAAGATGCTGCCGCTTTGTACTTTAACTCTCATACCGAAATAGGCAAAGCGGTCGCAAAGCTTATCATTGAGTCAGCCAAGCGTAGGGAAAGCGCAGCTAAAGTAGTAGAGCGCAAAAAGAGCGTACGCGGTCCGCAGCTTCCCGGCAAGCTTGTCGACTGTACTTCAACCGACCCTTCACGCGGAGAGCTTTTTATCGTTGAGGGTGATTCGGCAGGAGGATCGGCACGTCAGGCCCGCGATTCAAGTTATCAGGCAATTTTGCCTTTGCGCGGAAAAATTTTGAACACTTGGGAAGTATCGGCTAACACAGCCCTTGCTTCAGAGGAAATCCGCGCTATTTCCGTTGCAATGGGACTTGATCCTGACAGTGATGATTTAACTAATCTTCGTTACGATAAAATCTGCATTCTTGCCGATGCCGATTCTGACGGGTTGCATATCGGTACGCTTTTGTGCGCTCTTTTTGTCAAGCATTTTCCGGCGCTGGTACGCGCAGGTCACGTCTATGTCGCCTGCCCTCCTTTATATCGTCTTGATTGCGGCAAAATTAAGGAATATGCACTTGATGATGAGGAGCTTGCCTTAAAGCAAAAGCAGTTCTTAAAACGCGGCATTAAAGCTGAAAATATTAAAATTCAGCGTTTTAAAGGTTTAGGCGAAATGAATCCCGAGCAGCTGCGCGAGACTACTTTATCTCCCGATTCCCGTCGACTGATGCAGCTTACGCTTGAAGATTTAGGCGACGGACCGGTATACGCTTTAATGGATATGCTTTTGTCTAAGAAAAGGGCGGCAGATCGCAGACAGTGGCTTGAAAAGAACGGTGATAAAGCAGAGTTAATAGATTGAGAAGTTACGTGCAGGATTCCCTGCACGTGGAATCTTGAGAGCTTCTTACATATTTTCTTTGATGAAAGCTTCTATTTCATGCGGCTGCGAATTGGCAACCATTTTAGAGGCAACCATTTTCCCTTCTTTAAATATGCACAAAGTCGGGATGGTCATAATGGAGTATTTTTCGCTTACCGCTTCTGCTTTGTCGACATCAACACGGGCGATTGTTAAATCAGGCATCATGTCGGCAAATTGCTGAATGTAGGGAGCAAGTTTTTTGCAATGAGGACACCAATCGGCTGTAAATCCTGCAATTACGGTAGTTTTACTGTTTTCTACTTTGTCTGCAAAATCCTGTACTGAGTTGATTGCGATAAGAGCCATAGTTTTTTCCTTTTGTTTGCTGTGTTGAGTTCTCATAATAGCAGAAGCGTGATTTAACATTATTTAAATGAGAATTTATCGTAAGTTTCGTAAATTGCACATAGACTATACGAATGTGACCTTGTTGTTTGATATGGTGACGACGTTGAGTCTAAAAAATGTTATAATCAAATAAATATACCCATTTTAAACATAAGGTATTTTTTGACCTGTTTTTAAATGAATTTTTTAACTGCGCTTAAATTTTTGATTTTTCATGTCAAAGTGAAGGGCGCAAAATTTTGCTTTATTAAAAATAGAATTTTTTAATTGAAAATTGAGGCATCCTTTTAAATATATAAAGGATGAAGTCAACATGTCTTTAGGAGGCATAGATGGCCGTTAGAAGCTCCGGAGCTAAAAGTTCCGCCGGAAATAAGCGTTCAGTAAAAAAAGCAGTCAGCTTGGCAGAAACCAAAGCCGTTGCGGCAGCTAAAGTTGATGCCCGTGCGGACAAGAATTCCTTAAAGCTCGACGTAAACGTTTTTAAAGAAAAGATTGTGCATCATTTACGCTGCACCATCGGAACCTCTGAGAAAAAAGCCAGCAAGCTTGCATGGTGGCAGGCTTTGGTGGCAACAGCAAATGAATTAATTTTCGATCGTCTTACCCAGACTCAATATACTCACGCCACTAAAGATACTCGAGCTGTTCATTATTTATCAGCCGAGTTCTTGATGGGTCGCCTTACCGTAAACAATTTGGTAAGCCTTGAAGTTTACAACACCGCCAAATCCGCTTTGCAGGAATTGGGAATTGACATCAATGAGCTCTGTGAAGAAGAAACCGATATGGCATTAGGCAACGGCGGTTTGGGCCGTTTGGCCGCTTGCTTCATGGATTCATTGGCAACTTTAGCCTATCCTTCAGTGGGTTACGGCATCCATTATGAAAACGGCTTGTTCCGTCAGGAAATTCGTGAAGGCCGCCAGATTGAGCGTCCTGATTCTTGGCGTGAATACGGCTGTCCGTGGGAAGTTTGCCGTCCTGAGTCCGTACAGGAAGTACCTATCGGCGGTTTTGTCGAAACCCAGACCGCACCTGACGGCTCTATCCGTAAAGTATGGCACCCCGAGCACATGATCAAGGGTGTACCTTGGGATATTCCTGTTGTCGGTTTCCGCGGTGCTTCAGTTACTATTTTGCGTTTGTGGGAATCTCGTCCTACCGAGTCATTTAACTGGGACGTATTTAACGCAGGCGGTTATGTTGATGCGCAAAATGAGAAAGCTGCGGTCGAGACCATCTCCAAAGTTTTGTATCCTAACGATTCAACCGAAGCCGGCAAGATGCTGCGTCTTACTCAGCAGTATTTCTTCTCATCCTGCTCGCTGCGCGATATCCTGCGCCGCTACAACCGTACTCATTTCCATGATTACGGCGAATTTGCCAAGAAGATTGCAATTCAGTTAAACGATACCCATCCGGTTATCGCTATTCCTGAGTTAATGCGTCTTTTGGTTGACGAGGAAGGCATCAGCTGGGATGCTGCCTGGGAGATCGTAACCGAAGTATTCTCTTATACCAACCACACTTTGCTGCCTGAGGCATTGGAGAAGTGGCCGGTTTATATTTTCGAGAAGCTTTTGCCCCGTCATCTTGAAATCATTTATGAAATCAACTATCGCTTCTTAAATGAAGTAGTTGAAGCCAAGTGGTCGGGTGATGACGAGAAGAAGAGAAAGCTGTCCATTATTGAGGAAGGTCCGTGCAAGATGGTCAGAATGGCAAATCTTGCTGTTATTGCTTCCCGTAAGATTAACGGCGTTGCCGAGATCCACTCAAAACTCGTACGTGAGAATCTGTTCCCTGAATTCAGCACTTTGTGGCCTGATCGCTTCTGCAACGTAACTAACGGTGTAACTCCGCGCCGCTGGATGCTTGCCTGCAACCCGGGACTTGCCGAGCTTTATAATGAGATAGCCGGTAAAGATTGGCCGCTGCATCTTGATTCATGTGCGGCGCTGCGTCCTTATGCCGATGATCCGCAGATCCAAAAGCGCTTTATGGACATCAAGTTCAAGAATAAAGTTGCTCTTGCCGCTGAAATCAAGAAACTGTGCGGTGTTGAGGTCGATCCGCATGCCATGTTCGACGTACAGATTAAGCGTCTGCATGAGTACAAGCGCCAGCATTTGAACTTATTGTATATCCTTCACTTATACCGTAAGCTTCTTGCAGATCCGGCAATGCGTATCGTTCCGCAGGTCTTTATTTTCGGTGCCAAAGCAGCTCCTGCTTATACTTTGGCCAAGAATATCATTTACGCTATTAACGTTATCGGCGATAAGATCAATAACGATTACCGTATCCGTAATCAGTTGAAGGTCGTATTCATGCCTAACTACCGCGTATCTCTTGCCGAGAAGATTATTCCTGCAGCCGATATTTCAGAGCAGATTTCAACTGCAGGTTATGAAGCTTCCGGTACCTCCAATATGAAATTCTCCATGAACGGTGCTTTAACCTTGGGAACCATGGACGGAGCCAATATTGAGATTGTCGCAGAAGCCGGCGTTGAGAATAACTTCATTTTCGGTATGTCCGTAAAGGATGTTCAGGAGTTGAAGGCAAAAGGCTATAATCCTTGGGATTTCTACAATTCAAATCAGGATTTAAGAGCCGTCGTCGATTGGCTTGACAGTGATTTCTTCACCGAAGACCGTCAGGCTTTAGCTTCCATCAAGCACTCCTTGCTTGAAGGCGGTGATCCTTATATGGTTCTTGCTGACTTTGCTTCATACTGTGCAGCTCATAAACGCGCAGAGGAAATGTATGCCGATAAGGCTCGTTGGGCTCATGCCGCGATTATGAACTCTGCTTCAATGGGTAAGTTCAGCTCTGATCGTTCTATTGAGGATTATGTCCATAATATCTGGAAGCTTAAGAACTACGAAATTAAAGACGAAATTTAATTTTAAAATTTTTGTTTAAACTTTAAGAGCGGCGAAGATCAGAGATGACTTCGCCGTTTGTTTAAATAAACGGCATTATTTGCAGCTGTAGTGATAACGCGCATGCCTTTAGTTTTGTTAAATAAAGTTAAGACATTACGGAGGTAGGGCCGGCTTTGCTCTTTGCGCAAGAGAAATTACGGTACGGTTTGGTATGAAGATTATAAATGCTAAAGTTTTTACTCCTGCCTTTACTTTTACAGTTAAAGACATTTGTGTTTTGCATGAAAAATTTTCCGCAGACTCTTTAGATAATTGCGTAGTTGACGCCAACGGTCTTTATGCAATTCCGGGGCTTATTGATATCCATTTTCACGGTGCCGTAGGCTGTGATTTTATGGACGGGACGAAGGAGTCTTTGCGCAGTATTGCCGCATATGAGGCAAGTGTCGGGGTAACTTCGATTTGTCCTGCAACCATGACGATGAGCCGGGAAGATATTTTAAAAGCCTGTACTAATGCCCGTGATTTTAGTCCTGATGTAAAGTGCTCTTCTTTAGTCGGCATCAATATGGAAGGACCTTTTGTTTCGCCGCATAAGGCAGGAGCGCAAAATCCCGTTTTCGTGATGAAGCCCGATCCGGAGTTTTTCAGAAAGGCTCAAGCTTTATCGGGGAATAAAATCAAGTTGCTTGCCGTTGCTCCGGATACTGAAAATGCGCTTGACGTCATTGCAATGCTTAAAAATGAAGTTCTATGCTCAATTGCTCATACTTGTTGTGACTATGATACTGCAGCACGGGCAATAGCCGCAGGAGCTGTACATCTTACTCATTTGTATAATGCCATGCCGCCGCTTCATCATCGTGAGCCCGGACCTATAGGCGCTGGGGCTGACGCTAAATGGTGTGAGGCTGAAATCATCTGTGACGGAATTCATGTTCATCCTGCGGCAGTCCGAGCAGCTTTTCGTCTTTTCGGCGAGGATCGCATGATTTTAATCTCCGATTCAATGATGGCCTGCGGACTTGAAGACGGAATCTATACGTTAGGCGGACAAAAAGTAATCGTTACGGATCGCAAGGCACTTCTTGATAATGGTACGCTTGCCGGATCTGCAACCAATCTTTTTTCTTGTTTGAAGATTGCAGTCCGGGATATGGGTATTCCGTTTGAAACCGCAGTACGCTGCGCAACTTATAATCCTGCTCGTTCTATTAAGGTTTTGGATACGGTCGGAACCATTGAAAACGGCAAGCAGGCAGATTTGCTTTTGCTTGATGAAAATTTGGATTTAAAAGCGGTATTGCTGCGCGGCAAGTGGCTGTTTAAGGAAATTTTGTAGAAAAATAGCGGCTTCTTTATGGAGTACCGCTATTTAAACACAGTAAGAGCACGAAGTGTCTGGCGCTGATTGCTTTTAGTTGTTGTCTTGAATCAATCCGTATTGCCAGGTGGAAACTCCGCCGAAATTGACTACGTATTTATATCCGGCATTGACAAGATATTGCCCGGCAATTGTGGCGCGTCTTCCCGTTCTGCAGTATAAAAGCAGCGGTTTATTTAAGTCAGGCGCTTCCTTAAGGATATGCCCGTCTTTTATTGTTTCAACCGGAATATTGATGGCGCCTTCAATGTGTCCTTCGGCAAATTCTTCAGGACTTCTGACGTCAATCAAGACACCTTTATTTTTTTCAATAAGTGCGTACGCGATATTCTGCGCAATTTCACTATAACCTGCAGGCATGGTGTATTCATCAAGCAGCTTGTCTGAGTTGCTGACTGCAAAAGACGGGAACATAAAAGCAAGGCCTCCGATTAGGCAGGAAATTAAAAAAGTCCGTTTCATAAAATTTATTTAATTGCTGTTTTTAATTTTTTTAACAATATTAGAAGTTGATTTACCTGCAACGAAGGGCAGGATAATGACTTTACCGCCATTGGCGATTACTTCTTTATGTCCGGCAATTTGTTCTACGGTATAATCACCGCCCTTAACTAAAATATCAGGCAGAATCTTGGCGATAAGCCGCTGCGGCGTTTCTTCGGAGAATGGAACTACGAAATCGACGCAGCCTAAGGCCTCAAGCACTTCCATACGATCATTTAAAGTAACGATAGGACGGGTCGGGCCCTTTAATTTTTGTACCGACTCATCTGAGTTTACAGCAACGATTAGAACATCACCTAAAGCGCGGGCACGCTTTAAATAATCGACATGACCTTTGTGGATGATATCGAAGCATCCGTTAGTCATGACGATACGTTTTTGCTGGGATTTGAGGGTATTTACGACAGTCAGCAAGTCGTCTTCGTTTATAATGCCGCCTGCGCGGTGAGTTCCTTCAATTTCCTGTTTTAATTCTTGAGGACTTGCAGTCGAGGTTCCGAGTTTGCCCACTACAATTCCCGCTGCTCGGTTGGATATTTCGCAGGCGCTTATAAGATCAAGTCCTGCAGCAAGGCCTGCCGCTAAAGTGGCAATAACGGTATCGCCGGCGCCGGTTACATCGTAAACTTCACGGGCATGGGTCGGCAGATGTACGGGAGGAAGTCCCGGACGGATTAAAGACATACCGTCTTCAGAACGAGTGACAAGCAGTGCACTTAAATCAAAATCGGCAATCATTTTAAGTGCTTTTTTGACCAGATCGTCTTCATCTTTAACTATGCCTGCTACAGCCTGGAATTCGGACATATTGGGAGTCAATAAGGTAGCCCCGCGGTAGCGGTTGAAATCGGTGCCTTTAGGATCGATTAGCACCGGAATTTTAAGATCGCGGGCGGCTTTTATCATTAGCGGAACGCAGGCAAGTGCACCCTTGCCGTAATCAGAGCAGATAAGAACTTTTGAGTTGCGCAGTGCTTTACGCAGTGTCTGCATGATTAAGCCGTGATCGACATCGGAGTAACCTTCTTCAAAATCAAGGCGCAAAAGCTGCTGATTACGAGATAAAACTCGCAATTTGGTAATCGTAGGCAGATTTTCAGCTTTAATAAAATCAGTATCGATGTGTTTTGAGGTGACCAGGGCGTTTAATTGTTCTCCTGCCTCATCATTGCCGATGATTCCTACCAACGAGCAAGGCGCGCCTAATGCCGCGATATTGATGGCGACGTTGGCGGCACCGCCGGCTCGGTCTTCTCGTTTGTCAATTTTCACGACCGGAACGGGAGCCTCGGGAGAAATGCGCTTGGAAGGCCCTGACCAGTAGCGATCGAGCATGACATCACCTATGACGGTAACGCGTCCGTTGAAAAGAGGAACAGAAAGAGTACTCATAAACACCAAAACTCCTAATTTTTTCTGTAATTATATATGCCTTCGGTCTGCTTGTCCTACAAGAGGTAAAAATGTGTTAAATTATTAAAGTTAATCCAAGTTTTAAAAAATCATGCGTAAAACAATTTTTCAGCAATTGTCAGATAGTTCGCTGCGTCCTTTGCCTTTTGCGGTTATCGTTGCGGTACTGTCAATAATCTTCGGTTATTCCTTAGGTGCTTTATTTGTTAATTTACAGTACATTACCGATTTTTATATTTTAGGCGAAAGTGAAATTGATGTAGTTTTCGGAACCTTTATTCTAGGCGGTATTTTAGGCGCATTTTTAGGATCGGGACTATGCGCAGGAGCGGGGCGGCGCATCACTTTAATAGGCAGTGCCGCATTAGGCGCAGGAAGCAGTCTTGCTACGGTATTTTCCCCGTCTTTTAGCGTATATCTATGCTCATTACTGGTGATGGGGGTGGCTTTTTCCTTATATACGCTGTCCTCTTTAATCTATATTTGCGAGATAACCTTGCCGTCAAATCGCGGTTTTTGCGCTTGCCTGTTGCCTGTTGCCTTTTTACTTGGCGTGGAAATCGGTATTTTCACACCTGATTTAAGGCCCAGCGGCGAAGGCTTTCCTTTATATCTGCTGCTGGTGATGATCCATATTCTTGCTTTGGTCATTGCGATCTTAAAGTTGCCTGAAAGTCCGCGCTGGCTCGCTTTATCCGGATACTATGATGCCGCGTTATCCGTATTGTTTTCCCTGCGCAATGATATGGGAATTGCGGCACGTGAGCTTGCTGGCGTGAATGAATGCTGCCGCGGTGAAGAAAAAGGATCCGAGCTTTTTTTGCAGAATACCAATTTCCGTAAAATTGTCTGGCTGCTTTTGAGCTTGGTTTTATTTATTCAGTTAAGCGGTATCGTGATCCTGCCGTACACTTTTTCCGACTTAATGATAAAGACCAGTTACAGTAAAGACTTTTATATGTTCTCGTATTCGTACGATCTTTTAAAAGCTTCGCTTACTGTTGCGCTTTTTGGGGCAGTTACCGCGATGTTTACCGTAGACAGATGCGGCAGAAGAATTCCGATGATAATAAGTGCCGCCGTTTGTGCAATAACGTTGTTTGGTTTATGCCTTATATCTTTTAGTAAAATTGAAATTGTCAGTATGGCGATTATTTCAATTTTAATCGTGATGTTTATTTATTCGGCTTCCGTTTTTTTATGCTGCTTTATGGCAGTGCTCGTATGTGAGGTGATTCCGCTGCGCGGCAGGGAATTCGGAATGGCAATGGTACTTTTGGTAAATTACGTAACAATTTTGCTTTGCTTGCAGCTTTTCCTGTCAGTAATTTTAACGTTGGATTTTAAGGGGTTGTTCTTTATAGAGTTCATCGCAGCAGCGGTTTTGTGCAACATAACTTACAATTTTGTGCCCAATACTAATGATTCGTCAATTGAGAATATTGAAAACCGTTTATTTGCAGGACGTGATTTAGTAAATTTGGGAAAGGGCGTTAAACATTAAAGGATAGGCCCCGTTTGCGGGGCCTTAAAAGCAATCAGCGTAAATCTTTAATTGCGATATTGTCCATATCGTCAAATTCCTGATTTTCTCCTACCATCGCCCAAATGAAGGTGTAATTTGAGGTTCCGCATCCGGAGTGGATACTCCATGACGGACCGATTACGGCCTGTTCATTGTGCATAACAATGTGGCGGGTCTCCTGCGGTGTGCCCATCATATGAAATACGGCCTGATCTTCAGGAATTTCAAAGTAGAAGTAAAGTTCCATACGGCGTTCGTGAGTGTGGGCGGGCATGGTGTTCCACACTGAGCCTTTCTTTAATTGGGTAAGACCCATGGACAATTGGCAGGTTTTTAATACGTCAGGGTGGATAAACTGATTGATGACGCGATCGTTGGCGGTCTCAGGAGAGCCGCAGGGACGATGATTGGCTTTGCTCATCGGAATGAAAGTTGTGGTGTAGGAACAGTGAGCCGGAGCCGATGCCATATAGAATTTAGCCGGCTTTTCAGGATCGTCGCTTGAAAAGATTACTTCTTTGGTGCCTTTGGTTATATATAAGCAATCTTCAAAGCCCATGTGATATTCGGTTCCGTCACATTTTACGGTACCTGCGCCGCCGACATTGAAAACACCCATTTCACGGCGCTCTAAAATATAGTTGGTTCCGAAGTTATGATAGCAATCAATACCGTCATCAAGAGCAACTGCACGGCTTACCGGCATGCAGCCGAAAGCGCACATTCTGTCGACATGCGAATAGGTAACAAGAACTTTATCAGCTTCAAAGAGTTTTTCGATTAAAAATTCTTTGCGCATTTCTTCAGTGGTGAAACGTTTAAAGTGTTCGGGATTGGCACTGTAACGAATATCCATAATCTTTTCCTTATGCAGAATGAACGAACATAATGGCGTGATTATAGCGTAAAGGTTTTGGGAAATATTTGACGTACAGAAAATTTTGGATTTGCTGATGGTGGAGGTAAGCGGGATCGAACCGCTGCCTCCTGAATGCGATTCAGGCACTCTCCCGACTGAGCTATACCCCCACAGCGATATATGAAGAGGATTGGTGGAGGTAAGCGGGATCGAACCGCTGACCCTCTGCTTGCAAAGCAGATGCTCTCCCAGCTGAGCTATACCCCCACTGCGGGAATGAATTTGGTGGAGCTACGCGGGATCGAACCGCGGACCTCTTGCATGCCATGCAAGCGCTCTCCCAACTGAGCTATAACCCCAAATTCAATAAGACACTTATTATAAACTTAAAACTAAACGTGTCAATAAAAGAAAAAGAACACGTTCTTAAATAAGTGAATGTTGAATGGTGGAGGTAAGCGGGATCGAACCGCTGACCCTCTGCTTGCAAAGCAGATGCTCTCCCAGCTGAGCTATACCCCCACTACTGGACAATCTGAATTTGGTGGAGCTACGCGGGATCGAACCGCGGACCTCTTGCATGCCATGCAAGCGCTCTCCCAACTGAGCTATAACCCCAAGTTCAGAAAGTGTGCACTATTATAAATGCTCTTTTTTGCCTGTCAACTAAAAAAATTAATAAATTTTATATTTTTATATTTTTCTTTATAAATCAAATAATAAAAAAGCCCGCTTTTGGCGAGCTTTTCCATGAGTTTTAATGCATTAAAGCTTAGCGCAAACAAAATCAAGAATTTTGTCTACGGAAACTTCTTCTTTTTGGCCGGTTTTTCTTGATTTGTATTCAACGCTGCCGGCGGCAAGACCGCGATCACCGATAGTGATAACGTGAGGGATGCCGATAAGTTCCATATCCGCAAACATAACGCCGGGGCGTTCGTCGCGATCGTCGTAGAGAACTTCAACTCCTTTTGCTTCAAGTTCAGCGTAGAGTTTTTCAGCGGCTTCTCTTACAGCTTGAGATTTATTGGGCTTGATGGCTACTATAGCAACCTGGAACGGAGCCATTGAATCAGGCCATATGATGCCTTTATCATCGTGATGCTGTTCAATTGCGGCGGCGATAACGCGGGTTACGCCGATACCGTAGCATCCCATCTGCATATTAATAGGCTTTCCGTCTTCACCTAAAACGGTAGCCCCCATAGATTCCGAGTACTTGGTACCGAGCATGAAAACCTGTCCTACTTCAATACCTTTTCTTAAGTGCAGGGTTCCTTGTCCGTCGGGGCTCGGCTCGCCTTCTTCAACATTACGCAGATCGGCAACTTCGTAGTTAGGAACATCGCGATCCCAGTTAACGTTAATGAAGTGGTATCCGGTGTGATTTGCTCCGCAGGCAAAGTTTGCCATCTTATCGGCGGTGCGATCAATAATGATTCTGCCTTTAAATCCTACAGGGCCTAGAGATCCCGGGGTGGCTCCCGTAAATGCGGCTATTTCGCTTTCAGTTGCAAATTCTATAGGGTCTAAAATGCCGGCTATCTTGCCAGCTTTGACTTCATTAAGCTCTTGATTGCCGCATAAGCAAAGCATAATAAGGTCGTATGTCCCGTCTTCCTTTTTTTCTCCGCGAACGATAAGGCTCTTTAAAACTTGTTTTGCATCAAGACCTAAAGCTGCCGCGGCTTCATCAACGGTATGGCAGCCTTTGGTTTCCTTTTCGCTATATGCTTCGGCGGGAGCTTTGCGATCATAAGCAGGAGCTAAAGCTTCAGCCATTTCAATATTGGCTGCGTAATCCGATTTGTCGGAGAATACTATGGTATCTTCACCGGCATCGGCTAACACTTGGAATTCATGGGAGCTGCTGCCGCCTATTGAACCGTTGTCGGCTTCAACGGGACGGAAATCAAGGCCTAAACGAGTAAAAATACGCGAATAAGCATCATACATATCCTTATAGGTCTTCTCTAGGGAAGCATGATCAATATGGAATGAATAGGCGTCTTTCATAATGAATTCACGACCGCGCATTACACCGAAGCGAGGACGGATTTCATCACGGAATTTAGTTTGAATCTGGTACAGATTTATAGGCAGCTGACGGGCGGATTTGATTTCTCTGCGGGCAATTGCGGTAATGACCTCTTCGTGAGTCGGGCCTAAAACGAATTCATTTTTTTTGCGATCTTTAAGGCGGCACAGCTCTGGACCGTATTTTTCATAACGTCCAGACTCTTTCCATAAATCTGCAGGCTGAACGAACGGCATAAAGAGTTCAATGGCGCCGGCACGATTTAATTCTTCGCGAATGATTTTTTCAACTTTTTGTAAAACGCGCATGCCGGTCGGAAGCCACACGTAAATACCGGAAGCGATTTGGCGGATAAGTCCGGCTCTTAACATAAGACGATGGCTGACGACTGCGGCCTCAACCGGATTTTCTTTTAAAGTAGATAATAAATATTTGCTGGTACGCATTTTCTGCTCTTTAAAATCATAAAGAAAAGCCGCATTTGTAAAGAAGCGGCAAGATAAAAACACCGTTTATTATAACCTACCGGTAAGTTTTTTTCAGAAAAGACCGAAATGACCTAAATCACTGTATAATTTTCCAAGGCTTAAGAGGATTTTTAAATGATTTACTTAGTTTCTTTTATCTTTTTCGTGGTCTTTGTCGGATGCTTGGCTTTGGGCTTTCTCGTGCAGAGAAAGAAGCTTTTAAGCGAGGGGGAAGCCAATGCAATTTTAGAAGGTCTTACCTGTGCTTCCTGTACGGCTTCCTGCGGTTTTGCCGGGCAAAAAAGAAAGCCTTCTAAAAAATGTAAAGCGGATCTTGCTATTCCTTCAAAGACCGTATAAGACGCAAGAGATTTTTTTATGAAATTCAAAGTACTCGGAGCAGCACTGCTTTCGTGCGCTCTTTTATTAGGGTGCGGCGATAAAGCTGCTACTACGGCCAAGGCTCCTGCTCCCATGGTAAAAATTCAAGGTAAAACCATGGGAACTTTTTATACTGTTACGATTCCCGGAACTTATGAAGGCGGAGAAGAGGCTTTACGAAAGATTTCAGAAGAAGCTTTTAAAGAGGTCAGCGATGCAATTTCTACTTTTGATCCTAATTCAGAGATTGCTCGTTTTAACGCATTTGATTCAACTGAGCCGTTTCCGATTTCAAATTATTTGGCCGACATTATTGAAGAGGGCAATCGCCAGTCATTGATGATAGGCGGGGTAATGGATTTTAGCGTCGGTCCTTTGGTCAATTTATGGGGATTCGGTCCTGAAGGTCGACCTGAAAAAGTTCCTTCCGAAGAGGAAATATCTGCAGTCAGGGCTTATGTAGGACATGATAAATATGAGCTTAGAAGAGAGAACGGCAAGGCTTACTTAAAAAAAGCCGATCCGCGCGTGAAGCTTGATTTATCCACGGTGGGTGAGGGATTGGGCGCAGATCTTCTTGCACAAAAGCTTGATGACAAGAAAGTTCCAGCATATATGATTGCCATTGCCGGAGCCATTCGTACAAAAGGCAATAATCCTCAGGGTAAACCGTGGAAAGTCGGAATTGAAGATCCGAAAGGTGAGGGCATTTATGCGGCGGTATGTCCTCTAGGTGACGGTATGTCGACAGCCGGTTCTTATCGAAATTTCTTTATCGATAAAGAAACCGGTAAGCGCTATTCTCATGCAATTGATCCGCGTACGGGAAAACCCATCGATCACTATACTGTCTCCGTTACGGTTATCGCTCCTTTAACCTTAATAACCGATGCTCTTGATACCGGACTTTTGGTCTTGGGGGCTAAAGAGGCGATTGAATGGGGTAATAAGACCGATCATGCCGTTTATGCTATAGAAATGGATAAAGACGGTAAGGCTGCTGCAAGTTATTCAAGAGCTTTTGAACCGTATCTTAAATGTCAGATTAACAATAAGCGTTAGGCTGTTATGCATATTCATATCTTAGGGATCTGCGGTACTTTTATGGGCGGCATCGCCTTAATTGCACAAAAAGCAGGGTTTAAAGTTACCGGATCGGATAAAAATGTTTATCCTCCGATGTGTACGGAGCTTGAGGCTGCCGGAATTAAAATTTACGAAGGCTACGACGCAGAGCAACTTGATGTAAAGCCCGATCTTATTGTGGTGGGCAATGTTATGAAGCGCGGTATGTCGGTAATTGAGCGCATGCTTAATGAAAGAATTCCTTATGTGTCCGGTCCGCAGTGGCTTGAGGAACATTATCTTTTAAACAAAAAAGTACTTGCCGTAGCCGGGACACACGGAAAAACCACGACGACAGCCATGCTTGCCTGGATTTTAGAGGCCAATAATTTGAATCCGGGCTTTTTAGTGGGAGGAATTCCTGAGAATTTCGGTTATTCGGCCAGAGCTACCGAAAGTCCGTATTTTGTGATTGAGGCGGATGAATACGATTGTGCTTTCTTTGATAAGCGTTCTAAATTTCTTCATTATCATCCTTTCGTGCAGATCCTGAATAATCTTGAATTTGATCATGCGGATATTTTTAATAGTCTTGATGACATTAAAAAGCAATTTCACCATTTGGTCAGAACAGTTCCGGGAAACGGTACAATCGTAATGCCGTATGCATATCCTGCTCTTGAGGATGTTTTGAAGATGGGAGTATGGACTCCCGTTAAGCGAATCGGCGGTAAAGACGGACTTCACGCTAAACTTATTAAGCAAGACGGATCCGTTTTTGCCGTTTATAACGGTGCTGAATTTATCTGTGAGGTAAATGCGCAATTTTGCGGTGAGTATAATGTCAGCAATGCTTTGATGGCAGCAGCTGCAGCCGCGGCAGTTGGCGTTGATCTTAAAAAGGCATTATTAAGTCTTGAGACTTATAAAATGCCTAAGCGCCGTATGGAATATAAGGGATGTGAAGGCAACGTTGTAGTTTATGATGATTTTGCGCATCATCCTACGGCAATTAAGCTTACTCTTAATGGTCTTCGGGCTAAAGTAGGTAAAGACAAACGTATTATCGCGGTTTTTGAGCCGCGCTCGAATTCAATGAAGATGGGGGCTAATAAAGAGTTTTTAGCTGAGTCTTTTGCAAGTGCCGATGAGGCTTTTATTTATGCACCTAAAGAAGTTGTCTGGGACGTGGAGTCACTTGAAGAAAAGTCTCCGACCCCGCTGCATGTTGAGCATGATTTTGATGTTTTGCTTAATAAAATCGTCAGTGCATCTCCGGCAGGTTCTACTGTTTTGGTAATGAGCAACGGCGGTTTTAACGGCATCCATCAAAAGCTTTTGGCTTTGCTTAAATCCCGTTAATTTTAAGTAAGATCCGCACAAAAGCGGATCTTTTCGTGTTTAAAGATCAAGGCGTTTTTCTTCAGAGCCTTTTTCGATTGGTCCTAGTTTTTGCAGGAAAAAGTCGGTAATTTTATTGATTACTGCATCTTGATACCATTTAATGCCGGCATGATCGGCTCCTTCTATTAAAATGTATTCAGACTCCGTTTGTCCGTTATTTTGTAAAGCTTCAAACATATGAGCGCTTTGCAGAGGACTTACCAACATATCAGCTGAACCGTGCATCAGCAAAAAGGGAGGTTCGTTGCCGTCTATGTGGTAAATAGGACTTGCGTATTGTGCTTTTTCTTTATTTTTTGAAATAGACATTCCGGGAAAAGTGTTGAAAGCGGCACCGTTAACGAGCAGGGCTTCAGTTACGGCAGGAGATTCATGTACCTTTTGAATTTCATCGGAGTAGCCTTCACCGATTGATAACAGATCCGATATGCCGTACAGGGAAACTACGGCTTGAACATCAGATGATTGCTGTAAAAAATCACCTTGATTAAACTCTGTCTCTCCATTGGTAGCTCCCAGCATTTGAACCACGTAGCCGCCTGCCGAATCGCCTAAAACTCCGATTTTGTCAGAATCGATGCCGAATCTATCGGCGTTGGCGCGTAAGAAGCGTACTGCGGATTTTGCATCTTCTATTAAGGCAGGGAAAAGATTGGGGACGGTACGATATTGTGCTGAAGCCACTACAAATCCGGCCTTGGCAAGAGCAAAACGCATTTCGCTGAATTTGTCGTGATCCGCGGTGGTAAAACCTCCGCCGGGGAAATAAATAATCGCAGGCTTTTTAACGTTGTTTCGCGGAATTAAAAGATTCATTCTAAGCTGGGTAAGCTGTCTGTCGCCTACTATTTGAGAATATATAACTCCGGTTCGCGAATCAATGCGTCCTGTGACCTCGTTTACTGAAACTACTTGAGCTCCGTCGGTATAGCCGAAAAGATCTGTTTTGTTTTCTGCGGTGCAAATGCCGGAGAAGGAAGCAGCCGCAAGTGGTAAAGATATTAGGAGTGCAGATATTTTTTTCATGATAATTCTCTTTTTACTGACGATTGTAGATTACGAAAAATAACGAATAAGAACAGATATAGAGATGGTCGTATCGTTGGTCAAATTTGATTTTAGATCGTGAAATGCTAATTTTCCAGATAATGTGTCTTAATTACGAAAAAGCCACGCAATGAACTCTACCCCGTAGAGTAGACCG
>NZ_GL831012.1 GCF_000188195.1 Succinatimonas hippei YIT 12066 | reverse complement strand
TTGTGAACTCCATCAGTTTGATCGTTTTGCCATACTGTTACTTTGTTTGATTGTAAAAAATTACAGCAAATTGATCTGAAATTTTTTATAATATATCGTTTTTAGTATTTTTACTTGATAAGCGGAAGGCTTAAAATGCCAGTTTATGAATATAAATGTAAAAATTGTAATGAAAGAATTACTGTAAAACAAGGAATTAAAGATCCTCGTTTGGTTGTTTGTCCTCATTGCGGACAGGAATCATTGGAGAGACTTATATCGTTGTCCGGGTTTGAATTAAAAGGAAGTGGTTGGTTCGGCAGATCTGCAGATCACAATCCATCAGCTTCACATTGTTCATGTGACAATTGTCCGCATAAGAGATAAGAGGTTTTTATGTCAATGCGTTCACTTTATTGTGCAGAGGTTAATAGTGCTCATGTTAGTGAGCAGGTTACTTTGTGCGGATGGGTAAATCGACGTCGTGATTTAGGCGGTCTTATTTTTATTGATTTACGTGATAGAAGCGGCATTGTTCAGGTTGTTTTTGAACCTGACAATCACGATTTGCACGCTAAAGCTTCAACTTTACGCGGTGAGTATTGTATAAAAGTGGTCGGTTCAGTGAAGGCTAGACCTGCTGATCAAGTTAACAGTAAAATGGCCACCGGTGAAATTGAGGTTTATGCTACAGATTTGACAATTTTTAATAAATCAGCGCCTCTTCCTATTGATTTTAATCAGGATAATACTGAAGAACAGAGATTACGTTATCGTTATCTTGATTTACGCAGGCCGGAAATGGTTCATAAGATGACCGTACGTGCGTACATAACTCGTTATGTACGTCATTTCCTTGATGCACACGGATTTTTGGATATTGAAACTCCTATGCTTACCAAGGCAACTCCTGAGGGGGCTCGCGATTATTTAGTTCCTTCTCGTATTCACCATGGTAAGTTTTACGCATTGCCTCAGTCTCCGCAGTTATTTAAACAGTTATTAATGATTGCAGGTTATGATCGCTATTATCAGATTGTAAAGTGCTTTAGAGATGAGGATTTGCGTGCTGACCGTCAGCCTGAATTTACGCAAATTGATGTTGAAACATCATTTATGACGTCTCAGGATGTCCGTGACATTATGGAAGAGATGATGGTTGGCTTATTTAAGGAAGTAGCTGGCTACGACCTCGGTAAGTTGCCTGTTATGCGTTACGATGAGGCTATGGAACGTTTTGGATCAGATAAACCTGATTTGCGTATTTCATATGAACTCCATACTCTTTGTGATGCTGTTCGTAACAGCGAATTCAAAGTTTTATCAGCCCCTGCAAACGATCCGGATTCAAGAGTTGTAGGTTTTGCGGTTCCAGGCGGAGCTGCAATGACACGTCGTGAGATTGACGGATATACTGATTTTGTTAAAAAATTAGGCGCTTCAGGATTAATTTGGATTAAAGTTAACGATCTTGAAAAGGGGGCTGAAGGATTACATTCCTCAATAGCCAAACATGTTACACCGGACGAATTGATCTCTTTAGTTACTATGGCTAACGGTAAATCAGGAGACATTGTTTTTATCGGAGCTGGTAAACATAACAAGATTTCAACAGTGATGGGTGCTTTACGTTTACAGACAGCAAAGGATAAAGGGCTTGTGGCTGACGGTTATAAAGCATTGTGGGTCATTGATTTCCCGATGTTTGAGATGACAGAGGAAGCCGGACTTACTGCTATGCATCATCCTTTTACAGCCCCTTCTGGCGTAACACCTGAAGAATTAATCGCAAATCCTATGTCTGTATATGCAGATGCTTATGACTTGGTTATTAACGGTTATGAATCCGGCGGTGGTTCAGTACGTATTTATGATGAGAATATGCAACAGGCCGTATTTAAGGTTTTAGGTATTACTGATAGTGAAGCTCGAGAAAAATTTGGCTTCCTGTTAGATGCTTTATCTTTTGGTGCACCTCCGCATGCAGGACTTGCATTCGGTCTTGATCGCGTAACAATGCTGTTAACCGGTACCGATAATATTCGTGATGTAATTGCATTCCCTAAGACAACTGCAGCTGCATGTCTTATGACACAGGCTCCTAACGTAGCTTCACCTGATGCATTAAAAGAGCTTGCAATTGCGATTACAGATATGGAGCAATAGCTCTAAGTTGGAATTTAATCAACAGAATTTAAATATTCTGTCTTTAAAGGAGAAGAATAAACATGTCAGGACATTCAAAATGGGCTAACATCCGTTTTCGTAAAGCTGCTCAGGATGCTAAGCGCGGTAAGATTTTTACTAAATTGATCCGTGAAATTACTACTGCCGCAAGAATGGGCGGAGGAGATGAAAGCAGTAATCCGCGTTTACGCTCTGCTGTTGTAGCTGCTTTGGCTCAGAATATGACTCGTGATACTATTAAGCGTGCTATTGAACGTGGTGTTGGCGGAGGCGAAGGAACCGATCTTGAAACCATAGTTTATGAAGGCTACGGTGTCGGCGGTGTCGCTGTTATGGTTGAATGTATGACAGACAATCGCAATCGTACCGCATCAGAAGTTCGTCATGCTTTTACTAAGTTTGGTGGTAATTTAGGATCAACCGGTTCCGTTAATTATCTCTTTACTAAAAAAGGGGTTGTAAGCTTTATCCCTGATGAAAGCGGCAAAATGGCTATAGATGAAGAAAAAGCAATGGACATTGCCCTTGAAGCCGGTGCTGATGACGTTGTGACCAATGAAGACGGATCAATTGATGTTTATACTTCACCTGAGGCTTTTCCTTCGGTTGTCGATGCTTTTAATGACAATAATATTAAGCCTGACAATGCTCAAGTTACTATGACTCCATCAACTGAAGCAGCTTTAGATGCTGATACCGCTGTTAAATTTATGAGAATGATCGATGCTCTTGAAGATCTTGATGATGTTCAGGAGGTTTATCATAACGCTTCAATTCCTGATGATGTAAACCTTGATTAAAACGTTTTGGAAAAATATCTGAAAAAATGTATTAAATAAATTTGCTTTTTTCAGATTCATTTCCTATATATAACATGTTGTGCGGGGAAGAGGTGTTCTCTTTCCCGCCTTTGTGTCAAATAAGAACTAGATTTATAGCGGAAAGCTCAAAGCATGGATAATAATTCAGCAAGTACCGAGTTTAAACAGTTGATTGCTCGAGGTAAAGAGCAAGGTTATCTTACAATTGAAGAAATTAACGATTTAATTCCGCCGGATATTATTAGCGGGGATCAACTTTCTGTTTTTATTCAAACATTCATTGATATGGGTATCAATGTATGTGAGACTCCGCCGGATCCTGATGATATCTTATTAAGTGATAGCTCTCAGGCTGCAGAAGAAGACGTAGAAACTGTTGCAAATCAGCTTGACAGTACAGTTGATATTGGTAGAACAACAGATCCTGTTCGTATGTATATGCGAGAGATGGGAAATGTCTCGCTTCTTACCAGAAAAGACGAAATTGAAATTTCTAAGCGTATTGAACGCGGTACCAATGATGTACAAATGTGCATCGTTGAATATCCTCTTGCTATGGAAGAACTCTTCCGTCGCTATGATGAGGCGTTAGCTCCTGATTCGGAAATCAGATTAGGTGATATCGTTGTAGGCTTTTCCGAACCTTCAAAAGAAGAGATCAATATTGATATTGATGATAGTGTCGAGACTGAAGAGGATATTGAGAAATTAATTGATGAAGAAGAATCTGCTGAAGTGCAGTTAGATGATGTAAAGGAAGAAAATACGGGTAAAGCTAAAAAGGGTAAAAAGTCTAAAGTTGAAGACGACCCTGATTCTGATGAGGATGAAGATGAAGATTCTGCATCCCAGGCAGATTCAGGTCCGGATCCTGAGCTTGTAAAGCAAAAGTTCACGGAACTTAGAATTCAATATGAAAAAGTTGTAGCTGCTCATGCGAAAAAAGGTTCAGCTGCAGTAAAGAAATATAAGCAGGAATTGCAAAAATTATCTGAAATGTTTTCAACATTCAGATTAGTTCCGCAAGTTCTTGATTCTTTATTGCGTAAAATGCATGACATGATGGATCGCGTTAAAAATCAAGATCATAGAATTCGTGAGGTTGCAGTTAACATTTGCGGAATGAAGCTTGATGAGTTAAAAGCTTTTTATACTGATTCAGAACATGAGTCAGATATGTCTTGGTTTGATAAAGCGCTTAAAAGTAAAAGACCTTATGTAGCCAGATTGAAGGATTACCGTCCTGTAATTGAAGAATGCGTTAATGCTTTAAAAGAAGTAGAAACTGAATCAGGTATTTCTATTGCTCGTTTACGGGATTTATCTCGTCGCGTTATGATGGGCGATGCAATGGCCAAAAAAGCCAAAAAAGAAATGGTCGAAGCGAATTTGCGTTTGGTTATTTCAATTGCCAAGAAATACACGAATCGAGGTTTGCAATTCCTTGATTTAATTCAGGAAGGCAATATAGGTTTAATGAAAGCGGTTGATAAGTTTGAGTATCGTCGCGGATATAAATTCTCTACTTATGCTACATGGTGGATACGTCAGGCTATTACACGTTCGATTGCAGATCAGGCTCGCACTATTCGTATCCCTGTTCATATGATTGAAACTATTAATAAGTTAAATCGTATTTCCCGTCAGATGTTGCAGGAAAAGGGGAGAGAACCGACTCCTGAAGAATTGGCAGAAAAAATGGGCTTACCTGAGGATAAGATCCGCAAGGTAATGAAAATTGCTAAAGAACCTATATCTTTAGAAACACCTGTTGGTGACGATGATGATTCACATTTGGGGGATTTTATCGAGGACAGCTCAATTGTTGTTCCTGCAGAAGCAGCTACATCAGAAAGCTTGAAGAATGCGATTAATAATGTTCTTGATGAAATGCCGCCGCGTGAAGCCCAGGTATTAAGAATGCGTTTTGGTATTGGTATGCCATCTGATCATACTTTAGAAGAGGTTGGTCGTCAGTTTGGTGTAACACGTGAGCGTATTCGTCAAATTGAGGCAAAGGCTTTACGTAAATTAAGACATCCTTGTCGTTCGGCAGGTTTAAGAGGTTTCCTTGATTAATTTGTGTTGACGCATTTTTAGTTTGAAATAAAGGCAGGCATTGAATCCTGCCTTTGTTGTATTTGATTAGTGGCGAGAATTTTTAGGTATACCTCAGTTAAATCATATCAAGTGGTTTAAAAACATGTTCCATCTTTGGATCGAGCTTTTTTATTAAAGCTCGGCTGCCTATTTAGTCAGCTGAAAAAATGTATGCAGGAATGCCGAAAAGGTAGTCAGATTTTGTTTGGCTCATATTATGCTAGATAATCACTATTTTTGAGTTGATGAAAAAGTCTATTTTTTAAATATTGAAAATGTCGAAAAATAAGAATAATTATGTAAAGCCTGAATCGATAATTTCAAAAAGATGTCTAGATTCTTCAGCAATATTAGGAAAGAAATTTCATGCTGCATTTGAGGTATATTTCAAATGTTTATACAAAATATTTTGATTCATAAGGTTTTGGCATGAGTTAAAACTACAAGTATGGCAAAACGATGAACAGTACTGAGATCAC
>NZ_GL831011.1 GCF_000188195.1 Succinatimonas hippei YIT 12066 | reverse complement strand
GCTGATAGATATACAAAAATGAGCAGAGTTCGGGTTTTCGGGCACCAAAAGAAAAGAGCCTGCCTTTTCAGCAAACTCTCTTAAACTAAATAAAGACGAAATTAATCAGCCTTATTGCGTAAAATCGGCGGAACTTCCCAAATATTTTCAGAAGGAGAATCATTGGAGTATGAAGGATTAATCTTAACCTCTTCTACATCCTCATCGGTAAAGCTTGCGGCTGCATTTGCATTATCAAGAGCGGCATGCGAACCGAAATCAATCGGATCGGCAGGACGAGCTGATCCGAAGTTTGCCATATGCGGCTGCGGTTCATTGCGTGAGGCATTCTGCTTTTGTGAAAAAGCAAAGAAGCCTCCTTCTACTTTTTCAGGACCGGGAACGAAATTACGACCGCCGCGATTTTGATTTGCCGGGCGGCCTACTGCTGCCGGGCTCTCTGCTCCGGGGATATCAGATCCTGAAATGCCGGTAATAAGGATAGTAATGGAAATCTGATCTTCGGCAATATTTTCATCAAAAGCCAAACCGTAAACACAATCGGCTTCAGCATCGGCATAGCTCTGAATTTCATCACAGATTTCACTGAACTTGATAATCGGGAAATTCGGATTTAACTTACAGAATGCAAGTAAGCCGTTTGCAGAAGAAATATCAACCTGCTCGATAAGCGGAGAGTGAATGGCGCGCTGAATAGCATCTTCAACAAAGTTGGCACCCTGACCTACACCGCTGCCTATCATGGCATGGCCGCGTCCGCGCATAATGGTCTGAACGTCGGCAAAGTCAACGTTAATGTAAGCCGATGTGGTAATGCATTCGGTAATGCCCTTGACAGCACGATACAGAACGTCATTTGCTTCGTTAAATGCGCTGATAATTGAAATATTGGCGCCTAAATTCTTTAACAGCTTATCGTTTTCAATAACGATTAAAGAGTCAACATGCTTGCTAAGCTCGTTAATGCCGGATTCGGCGTTTAACATATGACGACGGCCTTCAAAACGGAACGGCTTCGTGACGACTGCTACGGTTAAGGCTCCGGTCTCTTTAGCGATTTCAGCAATTACGGGAGCCGCACCGGTACCGGTACCGCCGCCCATACCTGCAGTGATAAACACCATGTCGGATCCCTGCAGAAGCTTCTTTAAATCTTCCTTGCTTTCTTCGGCTGCCTTGCGGCCTACGTTAGGATCACATCCTGCGCCCAAACCGTTAGTTAACTTAACACCGATTTGCACTTTGGTATTGGCAGTTGATTTCATCAAAGCCTGCAAATCAGTATTTACCGCGATAAATTCAACACCGTCTACGCTCTGATTAATCATGTGCTGGACGGTATTGCTGCCGCCGCCGCCGACACCGATGACGCGTATAACACAATTATTGGTAGATCTGCTCATTCCGCCTGAGGTATTTGAAACCGATTCAACGCTAAAATCGCTCATATTTTTCTCTCTGTATTTTCAGGAAATTCCTGTTATGTGTTAAACCTATTATTACATAAAAATTCTTGTGAAGTTACAGCTCACGTGAGAACCAATCTTTAATTTTTCCAAAGACTGATTTCACTCCTGACTGTTCGGCGCGCTCCGTTTCATAATTGCGTTCATTCATTACGCTCTTGCCAAAACGCAGCATACCTACGCACACGGACTTATCCGGGCCTATCGGTTCTTCCTTAAATCCGGTTACGCCGCGGGCTTTTCCGATTTTAACTTTCACAACTGAATTTGAATCAGGAGCCAAACGATAAGCGGCAAGCTCCTCAATTCCTTTGGTCTTGGCCATTCCGCCCGTGAGAACGAAACCTGCCCCCAAACTTAAAACCATTCCGTTTTTACGGCTTAAGCTTTCAATGCGATCACGGATTGAATAGAAAATATCTTCAAGTCCCTGATAAATTAAATCCGCAAGCTCAAGCTTGCTTACGATGCACTCTTCTCCTTCTTCGGAGTTATTTAAAGTGATCTTAAAACGACGTTTTTTATCTTCAGGCGACAGCATGCGCGGGAAAGCTACACCGTATTCATTTTTAAGCTGCTCGGCAACAGATAACGGCAGCGCAAAGTAAGTAGCAATTCTGCGCGTAATCTCAGATCCGCCGCGCTCAAGGCCAAAAGAAAATACCATGCGCTTACGATCATATACGGTAACGTTAACCGTACCGCCGCCGAAATCAATAAGACCTACACCGATTTCCTTTTCGCCTTCAGTCAAAACGGCATCCGATGCTGCAATGCCGTTATACACCACATGATCGATTAAAACATTAGGTGAAATCTTTGCTATCGCACTGCGGAAATTGTTTTCCTGATCGCGGCTGCAACTTATGATGTGAACTTTTACGTCAAGACGCATTGCCGACAAACCGATAGGATTGGTGATGTCGGAAGTGTTTTCCACGGTATAAAACTGCGGAATAACATGAATTATATGATGTCCGTCGGTAAGTCTTATCGAGCGCGCATTTTCAATAGCCTTATCACGATCGTATAAAGAAACGATCTTATTTTGAACGGTAGCAGCCCCGCTGGCATTTTTTGACTCGATATAACGGCCTGCTATACCCAAAATGCAATGACTTAAATTTACTCCGAACTCGGACTCAAACACCTGTACCAATGTTGACAAACGATTTGATAAAGCTGCCAGATCGCTTACGGCACCGTTGCTGATACCGGCAGACTTGGTCTCGCGATAAAACAGAACTTTTACTTGTCCGTCATCAAGCACTTCACCGGCAATAAGGCGAATCATGGATGAGCCGATATCGATTGCAACCAGAACTTTCTGGGCGTCAGAGCTGCGGCGCATCGTTTGATTTTTTCCTGAATTCTGTGAAAACAGCATCTTCTCTTTTTCACTCCTGCTTTTCTGTATTCTTAGTATCTGATTCTTTTTTGTAATTTACGGCAAATCCCACGTCATAACGCAAATCAACATAGTTGATTTCATCCAAATTCATCTGTGTTTGACGGTAGACATCAACAAAGCGTCTTAAACGTCTTAGAATAATATCATTATCATTGTTGCGACCTAATACAAGCTCTGTTCCGTTGGATAAAATCACATGATAACAGCGAATGTTATCAAGATTAACCGCAACAAGCTGCAGCGGAGCCCTTTTTAATTCTTTAATAAATAATACGGTTTTAGCGTAAACTTCAGGCGCCAAATTATCATGGTAAGCGCTAAGTTTCACCAAAGAACGCTTAAAGCGGCGCAAATCCGGATAGAAAACCGATTGCGTCTTAGCATCATACAAACCGTCGTTTTTCCAAAAAGCGGCAGGCTCATGCTCGACTATTGAAACTATAAGGGTGTCGGGCATCTGCTTTTCGATTTCAACATGAGCCACCCACGGGATCTGCGACAGCGTATTGAGCACCGGAGATAAATCAAGTGTTGAAATATTCTCTCCGGCCGTCATTCTGCCGATAATATCGGCAATATCCTTTTTATTAACCGCGTTAAGAACACCGTCAATAACCGTCTGCCGTACGGGCATCGCTTTATCGGAAGTCATCATGCCCTTTAAGGTCACAAAACCTACCCCCACCAAAACGACAACCCCGACAAAAAATAAAATGCCGAGGATAAAACCGCCGCGGCTTAACCCGCGACGTCTAGGATAGGGGTGTCGAGCTGATGTCAGGACCTTTTCCATCGCTTACAGACCGTTCTTCCATCTGTCCTTAAGGATCCCGGCCACCTGCACTACATTGCCGGCCCCCTGAGTTAAAACGATATCGTTTTCTTTAACGATGTGATCCAAAATCTCGGGAACTTCGGCAACGTCACGGGCAAAATGCGGCTCAAGTTTGCCTTTGGCTCTAATCGAGCGGCACAAATGGCGTCCGTCGGCGCCTTGAATCGGATCTTCTCCGGCCGGATAAACTTCAAGCAGAACAAGCTCGTCAACCTGTTGCAAAACTCTTATGAAGTCTTCATATAAATCACGGGTACGAGTATAGCGGTGAGGCTGGAACACCATAACCAAACGGCGATTCGGCCAGCCGCGGCGAACCGCATCAATGGTAGCCTGAACCTCAGACGGGTGATGACCGTAATCATCGACGAGACTTACGATTCCCTGCGGCGACATTAACTTACCGTAACGCTGGAAGCGGCGTCCGACGCCAGCAAAATTCTTTAAAGCGCGCTTTATTGAATCGTCATCAATTCCCTCTTCCATGGCAACGGCAATAGCTGCCGCCGCGTTTTTTGCCATATGAATTCCAGGAAGATTCAATTCAATCTTAAGCGGGGAAGCATTTTTACGTAATACGGTAAAAGTACTGCCGGCTTCTTTCTGCTCATAATCGACAACCTGCAGATCACTTCCTTCTATAGTTCCGTAAGTCACTACCGCGCGCCCGATACGCGGCATTAATTTACGGATAACCGGATCGTCATTGCATACTACCGCAACACCGTAAAACGGCAAATTATGCAAAAACTCAATAAAAGTATCTTCAAGTTTGGAAAAATCACCGCCATAGGTTTCAAGATGATCGGCCTCAATATTGGTAACGACCGTCATCATCGGCTGCAGATGCAGGAACGACGCATCGGATTCATCCGCCTCTGCTATAAGGTAACGTGAACTGCCTAAACGGGCATTGGTTCCGGCACTGTTTAACAGTCCGCCGATAACGAATGTCGGATCAAGCCCCGCCTCTGCGAAAATACTTGAAATAAGACTTGTAGTTGTGGTTTTGCCGTGAGTTCCCGCTACCGCGATGCCATAGCGGTAGCGCATCAATTCACCCAGCATTTCAGCGCGTCTTACCACCGGAATGCGTTTTTCAATAGCAGCGTTAACCTCAGGATTACCCTGATGAATTGCCGAAGATACGACGACGACACTAGCACCTTCGATATTTTCAGCACGATGCCCGATAAATACGTCTATTCCCAGATCTTCAAGACGCTTGGTCACTTTACTTGCAGCAATATCAGATCCCGAAACGCTGTAGCCCTCATTGCGCAATACTTCGGCAATGCCGCACATACCGGCGCCCCCGATGCCCACAAAATGAATTCTTTTAACTTTGTGCATCAAAGGGATAAATACTTTTTCTACTTCTTGTTTTACATTTTCCATCATTTTTTACTTCACTAACGAATTAATGACTTCAACCACTTCATCAGTGGCATGCAATGAGGCTTGAGCACGAGCGTTTTGCGACATCTTATCAAGTAAAGAGCGATCACTTAATAAAGGCTCTATTACCGCCTTTAAACTTTCATCATTTAAATCTTGCTGCGCAATAATCTTGGCCGCTCCGGCATTGACCATAGTCATGGCATTTTTGGTCTGGTGATCATCAACGGCCGTAGGCAGCGGAATAAAAATCGCCGGAAGACCTGCCGCACTTACTTCGGCAACAGTCAAAGCTCCGGCTCTGCAGATGATAAGGTGCGCCCATAAATACACTTTATCCATGTCATGGATAAAGTCACTTACCTGATAAGAAAAGGCAGCCCCATTATAACGTTCAAGAGTTGCCTCGGAGTTGCCTTTGCCTGCTTGATGCACAACATCAATCTTATCGCCAAACTGTTTTAAAGCCTCAGGCAGCTTTTCATTTAAAGCTTTAGCACCAAGCGATCCGCCGACAATCAGCACGCATAATTTACCGTAGTTAAAATCACGTTTTGATTCATGCAAAGCCATGATTTCTTCACGTACGGGATTGCCGACAAGCTTTACCTTACTGCCGGTAAAAGCACCGGGAAAGCCCAAAAGAACACGGGAGGCCAACTTAAACAACAAACGGTTGGTAAGACCTGCCGCCGCATTTTGCTCATGCAGAACAAGGGGAATACGCAAAAGATATGCAGCAACACCACCGGGGCCTGACGCATATCCGCCCATACCGATGCATACTCCGGGACGAAACTTTCTTAGAACGGCAAGCGCCTCAAGAATTGCTCTTATAAGCATAAAAGGAGCGGTAAGTTTTGCCTTAAGGCCGTTGCGTCTTATGCCTTTGACATCAATGTACTCAATATTAAACCCGTGTTTGGGGACTAACATTTCTTCCATTCGACCGCGAGTGCCCAACCACAAAATTTCATAGCCGTGCTCCTGCAGCTTTTTGGCAATAGCCAATGCCGGAAAAACATGTCCTCCGGTACCGCCTGCCATAATAAGTACACGCTTATTTTTCACAGATGAACGCCTTAAAAATAGCTCAACAAAAATATTAACAACCGCAATAATACTGATTTATAGCTTATTTGTCGGATAGATAATTTTAGCATAGACTTAACGGGACAAATTCACGGCAGCTGAAATGGCGTTAATTACCGGTAACTTAAGAGTCTTTAGCAAGCTATCATACCGATGGCGTTTACGTGCCTATTTCTTTTTTGCTGCCTTCTTAACTAAAGAAAACAACATGTATTTGATAAAAAAGCTAACGTGCTAGATTTAAAAAACACCTTAAAATTTTTAACGAGTTTACCCATCTGAAATTTACAGCTAATTTTTTGCTAACTTTTAACTATTATGATATGGCAAAACGATGAACAGTACTGAGATCACA
>NZ_GL831010.1 GCF_000188195.1 Succinatimonas hippei YIT 12066 | reverse complement strand
CGGGGTTTTAGCCGCTGATCTTTTTTGATAAAAAACGCAGATCATAAAGATCTGCGCTTTTCTTAATAATAAAATAGTTGAATATTTTATTATTTGGCAGCTTTCTGAGCAGCACGTGCTCTGCCGAGCATAGCAAAACGCTTGTTGAAAGCTTCGACGCGTCCGCCAGTATCAACAATCTTCTGTTTGCCGGTATAGAAAGGGTGGCACTGAGAGCAGACTTCGATATCGATATCGTGACCTGCAGTAGAGCGGATCTTGAATTTGTTGCCGCAAGAGCAGCGTACGTTGATTTCCTCGTACTGAGGATGAATATTCTTCTTCATTTGGACCTCAATGCGTGTCGCCGTTTCAGCCGCACAAGCGCCGAATACCACACGCCTATAGATAGAAAATACCGCAAAATTTTATATTAATAGAAAGCCAAGAGCAAGATCTTTTTGGAGCATTTTCCAAGTAGGAAATAGCCGTTTTTCAGTTTTAAAGCCGGGATTTGTTTAAAACTTATGTAAGAAGAGTGTTTTTTGTGAAAAAATGCGACAATAGGCAGTAATTTCTTTTCATAAGTTTTTTACATGGAATCTCAAGCCGTTTTTTCCGTTATTGAAGTTGTATTAAACCGTCCCTTGTTTCAATGTTTTGATTACAAGCTTGAAGGTTCGTATGCTGATGATATTGTCGGAGCCAGAGTTGAAGTTAATATTGCAGGCAGTCGTGAAATAGGCATTATTTATAAAGTAAAACAAGACAGCTCTCTGCCTTTTGCAAAATTAAAATCGGCGCGCCTTCTTGATAAGAAAGATATTTTTGCGCCTGATGTTCATAAGATGCTGTCTTTTGCGAGTAAGTATTATCTTTATCCTTTAGGACAGTGCTATGTAAGTGCACTGCCGAAGCTGCTGCGTGACGGAAAGGAAGCCGCTTACGGAGAAATTCCGGCGCTGGCCGCTACAAAAGAAGGGCTTGAAGCTGATGTTAAAAACATAAAAGCCAAAGTACAGGCGCAGATCCTGACCTTATTAAAGGAAGGGCCTGTAAGACGAAAAGAATTAAGAGAAAGAGGTTTTAGCGCGCAGGCGGAAAATGCGCTTATAAAAAAGGGCTTTGCCGTAAAAGTTAATTTAGCTTTAAGTCTTAAAGCCACTCAGAGTACAGCTGCGCCAAGCGTTTTAAAAGAAGAACCTCCTGTCTTAAATCCCGAGCAAAGCGTTGCGGTTGAAGCAATTTGTGCAGCTAAAGGATATCAGGCGTTTTTGCTGAACGGCGTGACCGGATCCGGTAAAACTGAAGTTTATTTGCAGGTAATTGCTGCCGTGCTGAGAAAAGGGCAGAGTGCTTTGGTGCTCGTACCTGAAATTGCCCTTACTCCGCAGACTTTTGAGCGCTTTTATAATCGTTTTAATGTTCCTGTGTCGTCAATGCACTCGGCATTATCCGACAGAGAGCGTCTGGATGCCTTTTTAGACATGCAAAGAGGGGGTCCTGCAATTTTAATCGGGACGCGATCGGCCTTATTTACTCCAATCCCCAATTTAGGCCTTATCGTTATAGATGAAGAGCATGACGGATCTTTCAAGCAAACCGACGGTTTTCGCTATCACGCCCGATCTTTGGCATTAGTCCGAGCAAAAGCTGCAGGCTGCAAGATAATTTTAGGATCGGCAACTCCTAGCCTTGAGAGTGTTGAAAACGCATTATGCGGAAAATTCACTAAACTTGATCTGACAATAAGAGCAGGCGGCGCGAGTTTGCCGCAGTTTAAACTTATTGATTTAAAAAATGAACCGCTTACTCCGGGAATAAAAACCGGTATCGGTTTAGAGCTTGAAAACCGTATCGGAGAGGAAACGGCAAGGGGCAATCAGGTTTTACTTTTTTTAAATCGCCGCGGCTATTCGCACCATTTATTTTGTCCGCATTGCGGCAAAATTTTTACTTGCCCGAATTGTGACAATCCTCTTACCGTTCACAAAAACGAAGGCCGGCTCAAATGCCATGTTTGCGACAATGTGTTTGCAATGCCTGTCGTATGTCCCGATTGCGGCAGCCGCGAGTTTATGGAAAACGGCTACGGTACCGAGCAGGTAGAAGAATTTTTACGACTGCGTTATCCCGATGTCGGAATAGAACGTATCGACAGAGACAGTGTTAACAGCAAAGCCGAACTTGAAAAGCGTCTTGAACGAATAAAAGAAGGTAAAAGCAAAATAATGCTCGGTACACAGATGCTTGCCAAGGGACATGATTTTCCTGATGTTACGTTAGTTGGCATATTGGATATAGACAGCGGCCTGTTTTCGGATGACTTCAGAGCTCTTGAATCGACCGCCCAGCTTTTGACTCAGGTATCTGGAAGAGCGGGAAGAGCTCAAAAGCAGGGAGATGTGATAATTCAAAGCTATCATCCTGAAAATGAACTTTTAAACAGACTTATAACTCCAAACATTGCTTATTTTGATATTGCGCTTGATCTGCTTTTAATAAGAAAGAATTTAAATTTGCCGCCTTTTTCTTATCAGGCTTTTTTATTGTCAAACAGCGAAGATCGTGTCAAAGCTTTTGCCTATTTGCAGGAACTTAATTCTTGTTTGCAGAAAAAAGCAGGAACGTATGAAGGCTTAAGCTTAGGTCCCGTAATTTCCGACAAGATGGAAAAGAGGCATAACCGCTACCATTTTCATATTCTGGTTACGGCTATTAGGCGAGATGTTTTAAACGCCTTTTTAAATGAAACGGTGAAAATCGAGCAGGACAATCCGCCTAAAAACGATGTAAGGTTTGCAATAGAGGTAGATCCTTTGTTTCTTTATTGAAATAAAAAACGGAGCCAAGATATTCGTATGTTATTCGGAATTGATTTAGGCGGTACTAAAACCGAAATTACGGTATTAAGTGACAATAATTATGCGGTATTGTTTAAAAAAAGAGTACCGACGGTAAAGAATAACTATGCGGCAACTCTTACTACTATCTCAGCTTTAGTAGATGAGGCGCAAAAGGCACTGAACGTTTCTGTAGATTCTATTGGCGTAGCGATTCCCGGCACGGTATCAGCGATTACCCATACAATTAAAAACGCTAACTCCTATTGGTTAAACGGTCAAGATTTGCTGCATGATTTGGAAAAAACGACGGGTAAAAAAGTTTTCCTTGAAAACGACGCCAATTGCTTTGCCCTTTCAGAAGCCGTAGACGGAGCGGGAAAAGATTATAAAGTGGTTTGGGGGCTGATTTTAGGCACCGGATCGGGGACCGGTATCATCATTGACCGCAAGACAATCGAGGGACGTAACGGTCTTGGAGGAGAATGGGGTCATAATCCTTTGCCGTGGATGAATGAATATGAGCAAGAGATTGCAAAAATTGAGCAGTGTTATTGCGGTAAGCACGGCTGTATAGAAACTTTCGTTTCGGGCACAGGATTTGAAGCGGAATATGAACGGCAGAGCGGGCAAAGACTCAGCGGTGTTCATATTGCCAAATTACTAAATTCAGGCAATAAAGATGCAGCAAAGACTTTTAATCTTTATGTAGACAGACTTGCAAGATCTATTGCCTGCTTTGCCAATTTCATCGATCCTGACGTTATTGTTTTAGGCGGAGGAATGTCAAATTTAGACGTTTTGTATCAGGAGCTTCCGCATAAGGTAAAAGAATATATTTTCGGTAAAGAGTTCGTTACACCGATTGTTAAAGCCGTGCACGGTGATTCTTCAGGAGGGCGCGGTGCGGCTTTTTTGTGCCGAGCCTAAAGCCGATAATTTTCAGCATTAAGAGCGAAAAATGAAATTTATGTGGATAAAGAAGAGTTGATTTTCCGATCGATACAGCCTGATTTAAAAATTTTTCAGCAAGGCCGCTTAGTTTCGGTAAATCGTTATCGGTTTTAATTTAAGTAACGGTTAAGAGATCTTTGAATTTTTAGAGGAAAAGTTTGCTTTGTGGTATTCTAATGGATCAGATTGCGCTTACTTAAGTATGCTTTAAAACTTAAGGTAAAGGCGTTTTGTATGCGCCTTCGGTTGAAGGGTCTAACTTAAATAACTCCTCTTGGAGATTTTGATGAAGCAGCACATTGAAAATTTACTTAAAAATGCCGTTTTAGTTTTAGCCAAAGATCATGAGATCCCGGAAAATGTCATTAACAATATAAAAGTAGAACGTGCCAAAGATAAGGCTCATGGTGATTTTGCCACTAATTTGGCTTTGATTTTAGCAAAGCCTTTGAAGATGAACCCGAGAGCCGTTGCCGAGCTTTTAATTAAAAATTTAGAACCGTCTGCAAGAATAGAGAAAACGGAAATTGCCGGCCCCGGTTTTATTAATTTTTTTGTAAGTGACAGCTTTACTGCAGAGAAGCTGCAGGAGATGCGTTCTGATGTGCGCCTCGGCATAAAAGAAGCGGATGTAAAGGATATTGTTGTAGTTGACTATTCAGCGCCGAACGTAGCTAAAGAAATGGCGGTGCATCATATTCGATCTACTGTAATCGGCGACGCCGTTGTTCGTGTTTTAGAGTTTTTAGGTCATAAAGTTATAAGAGCCAATCATGTAGGAGATTGGGGCACGCAGTTCGGTATGCTGATTGCTTATCTTGAGGAGCAGGAGAATAAGTACGGAACCGATCTTGATTTAAGTGATTTTGAGGCATTTTATCGTGCGGCTAAAGAACGCTATGACAGCGATGAGGATTTTGCCGTTTTAGCACGTTCTTACGTGGTAAAACTGCAGTCAGGCGACGAGTATTGCAAAAAGATGTGGCAAAAGCTCGTTAAAATGACCATGGATCAGAACCAAAAGCTCTATGATCGTCTTGACGTCACTTTAACTGAAAAAGATGTCATGGGTGAGAGCTTATACAATGATATGCTGCCTAAAATTGTCGAAGATTTGATGCAAAAAGGCATTGCAGTTGAGGATCAAGGTGCTGTGGTGGTGTTTTTGCCGCAGTTTAAAAATAAAGACGGCGAGCCTTTAGGTGAGATTGTGCGCAAAAAGGACGGCGGCTATCTTTACACAACTACAGACATCGCCTGCGTTAAGTATCGTGTTGAAACCTTAAAAGCCAACCGCCTTATGTATTTTATCGACTCCCGTCAGCATCAGCATTTGGAAGCGGCATGGAGCATCGCAAGAATGGCAGGCTACGCTGATGAGTCGGTTCGTATTGAACATGAAGCTTTCGGCATGATGCTGGGTAAAGACGGAAAACCGTATAAAACTCGTTCAGGCGGCACCGTAAAGCTGAGAGATTTACTTGATGAAGCTGAAAATAGAGTAACAGCTTTACTTGACAAGCGTAACAGTCCGCTTCAAGGCAAAGATCGTGACGAGGTTATTCATAACATCGCCATTGGCGCCGTTAAATATGCGGATTTGTCGAAAAACCGCATGACCGATTATGTGTTTGATTGGGATTTGATGTTGTCCTTTGACGGAAATACCGCTCCTTATTTGCAGTATGCATACAGTCGCATCCGTTCCATTTTCCGCAAAGCAGAAATTGAACCGGGTGCTATTGTGCTGCAGGAAGAAGCTGAAAACGATTTGGCGACAAAGCTTTTAGCTTTTGAGGATACCGTAAAGAGCGTTGCCGAAAAGGCCATGCCGCATCTTTTGTGTACATATCTTTTTGAGCTTTCGGGTATCTTTATGCGTTTTTATGAGGCATGCCCGGTGCTTAAAGGAGATGTCGCACTTGAAATTAAGGCAAGCCGTTTGGCCCTGTGCGATTTAACCGCTAAGGTGTTAAAGCAAGGTTTAGGACTTCTTGGCATTAATACTATGGAGCAGATGTAAATGTTCTCTAAGATTTCCGCAGGCGGCAAGTTTAAAGATAAAAAGAAACTTTTTTCGCTGCTGCTTGCTGCTATCGTAGTTATCTTGTTTGCTGTCTTTTTATTGTCCCTTTCAGGCGAGAAAAAGTCTGACGTCGCTGCGACCTCATCTCAAGGAGAGGTCACAGGTGAGCTTGTGATAAATCAAGACGCTGTAACTGAGCCTGCATCAAAGCGCTATGACTATAACAATGTTATAACCGATACCGATGAACCTAATAAAGAGGCTATGGAATCTGCGTCAAGTCCCTTTGACATTTTGGAGCAAAAACAATCAAGTGACGTTGCTAAGCCGCAAGAAGATTTAACCGTAAGTGAAGATTCTACTGAAACTTTAACAGCTGAAAAGCCTAAAGTTCAGGCGGTTTTATACTGTGATTCTTTTGCCGACCAAGCGTCAGCAGAAACGCAAAAAGCAAAAATTGCCTTTAGCGGAGTTATAAGCAATGTCGTGCAAAGAGACGGCACTTACAGACTTAAAATAGGACCCTTTCCGTCTAGAGATGAAGCTAAGCAGGTTTTCTCCAAGCTCGGAGACAATTCTTTAGTCGGAACTTGTTCTTTAGTTGATGAATAAGGTTTATAAAGTTAATGACAACAATCGTTTCAGTTCGCCGCAATAATGTAGTGGCCGTAGGCGGCGACGGTCAGGTCACCATGGGGCAGAGCTCCGTTTTAAAAGCAAATGCGGTCAAGGTTAGACGTCTTTTTAAAGGTAAGGTTATAGCAGGTTTTGCCGGCAGTACGGCTGATGCTTTTACTCTTCTTGATTTATTTGAAAGCAAGCTTGAAGAGCATCAAGGAATTTTGGAAAGAGCCTGTGTGGCTTTGGTTAAAAACTGGCGTACCGATAGAGCATTGCGCAAGCTTGAGGCTATCCTCATAGTAGCTGATAAGAACGCTTCTTTTTTGGTAAGCGGTACCGGAGACGTCGTAAGAATGGATGATGACATTTTGGCAACGGGGTCGGGCGGTAATTATGCATTGGCTGCGGCACGCGCTTTAGTGGCAAATACAGATTTGGATGCTAAAACCATTGTTAAGAAATCTCTTGAAATAGCCGGAGATATCTGCGTATACACCAATCAAAACCATGTTATAGAGACCATTGAATATTAAGGATTAAAGAAAATGACGGAACTTACTCCGCGCGAAATTGTAAGTGAGCTTGATAGATTTATTATCGGACAGAAAGAAGCAAAGAAGTCTGTCGCTATCGCATTGCGTAATCGTTGGCGCAGAATGCAGATTGACCCGAAGCTTCGCGGTGAAATTTTTCCGAAAAATATATTGATGATAGGTCCTACCGGTGTCGGTAAGACCGAAATCGCCCGCCGTTTGGCATCTCTTGCCAATGCTCCTTTTATTAAAGTTGAAGCCACTAAGTATACTGAGGTGGGTTATGTAGGAAAGGAAGTCGACTCCATTATTCGTGACTTGGTGGATGTCGGTATGAAATTAGTTAAAGAGCAGGCTTTTAAGAAAAATCGCGTCAGAGCTGAAGATGCTGCTGAAGAGCGCATTTTAGATGCTTTGCTGCCGCCTGCCGATAATACGCCTGAGAGTGAAAAGGAAAATAATCCTACACGGCAGATTTTCCGTAAAAAACTTCGTGAACATGAGCTTGATGATCGCGAAATTGAAATTAGAGTAGCCGATACCGGACCTAGCTTTAACATAATCGGCGGAAATGCCGCTATTGAAGAGGTGAATAATCAGCTGCAGTCGCTTTTTGACAATATGAATGCCAATCGTACCGTAGTCAGAAAGATGAAAATTAAGGATGCCTTTAAAGAACTCGTCATGGAAGAGGCGGAAAAGCTTACTAAAAAGGATGATTTAAAAACAGAGGCCATCAATCTTACTGAGAATAACGGCATTGTCTTTATTGATGAAATCGACAAGATTTGCGGACAGGATTTGAACGGATCACGCGGTGAAGTTTCTCGCCAGGGCGTACAGCGTGATTTGCTGCCGTTAATTGAAGGCTGCCAGGTAAGTACTAAATACGGAATGGTAAGAACCGATCATATTTTGTTTATTGCCTCAGGTGCTTTCCAGATGTCAAAACCTTCTGATTTGATTCCTGAACTGCAGGGTCGCTTGCCTATTCGTGTAGAGCTTAAAGCTTTAACTTCAGAGGATTTTGAACGTATTTTAAAAGAGCCGCATACTTCGCTTACCAAACAGTATGAAATGCTGCTTGCAACTGAGGGCGTAACCATCGAATTTACCGATGACGCGATTAAGCGTATCGCCGAGGATGCTTTTACCGTCAATGAGCGTACCGAAAATATCGGAGCACGCCGTTTGCATACTTTGATGGAAAAGCTTTTGGAAAGCGTTTCTTTTGAAGCTCCAGATCATGCCGGGCAGAAAGTGGTTATTGACGCTGAATATGTTGATGATCATTTAGGTGAGCTTGTGCAGAATGAAGATTTGAGCCGTTATATTCTGTAGGAAAAGTTATGAGTGAGCATGATGATTCATTAAGCCCGAAAGAGCGTGAGCTTATCGCGAGTTTAAAGGAAATAGTTTCGCTAAGCGAGAATATGCGGATTAAACTTGAACGGGCCCAAAAAGAATTGAGCTCACTGCAGGCAACCTTGTCTTCAGAAAGACGCAGTATGATTGAGCTTAAAGAAGAGAATCAGCATCTGCGCGAAGTCTTGCAAAACTGGCGCAACCGGATGAACTCGGTTTTAGAACAGTTAGGTGAGATTAAATAGAATAATTAAGGCCGGATATTCCGGCCTTAATTTTGAAGACTGCTTTAGCTTTCAAGGTGCAAAGGTTTTCTTCCTACTCTAAAGAGTATTGTGCTGACTATTACACCGCACAGTAAAGAGAGAAGGTAGAACAGCGGATTTTCCGCCAGTATTACGATAAAAATACCTCCGTGAGGAGCGCACAAGCCGCAGCTGAAAAACATTGATAATGCCCCCGCTACCGCTGCACCTGAAATGCAGGCGATACGCATTTTGGTCGGGTTTATAGCCAAGAACGGATATACTCCTTCGGTTATAAATAAAAATCCTTTACTTATTGCCGTCCAGGCCAAGCCTTGTTCAGGTTTTGAGAAACAGTGTTTAAAGAGAAGCGCTCCAAGTCCTGCAGCAATCGGCGGTACCATACCTCCGGCCATTACGGCAGCCATGACAAGGCAGCCGGGGCCTACCTCGGGCAGACAGTCTCCCAGGAGTAAAACACCGCAGGCATAAGCGATTTTATTACAAGGCCCGCCCATGTCGGCGGCCATCATTCCGCCTAATACGGCACCGATAATTGCCAGTACCCAAGCATTGGCCCCGCTTAAGAATATTTCAATGGCAGAATCGACGAGAATTGCCGGGATGTTGGTAATAAATTTGGCAATTATAGTCGTGAGTACCGCACCAAGCAGCGGATAAACCAAGAGCGCGAACATGGCATCATGGCCTTTTAGGAATCTTGCAGCAAGACGTGCGGATAAAAAAGCCACGCCGCCGCCGACAAAACCGTTTAAAACCGCGCCGATAACTCCGGCATCAGCCATGTCTGCCATAACACCGCCGGTAAATCCTGCGACCAGCGCCATGCGTCCTGCCATGGAAAAAGCAATAAAAGCGCTTAATACCGGAAAAAGCAGGGCACCGATACTGTAGCCGATCGTGTCAAGGAATAATCCCAGCTCCGTATCGCGTACAAAATCAAGGCGTGCTACTGCAGAAAGAATGCCTGCTGTTGCGGCAAGCGGGAGTATGTAAGTAAGTCCGCTCATTAAGTGACGGTAGAGTTTCATCGGAATGTTGGAAGATTCCGATAGGGCTCCGGCACTGTAAACAGGACAGTTAGGATCTAATGCTTTAGTTATAAGCTCAAGAGGACGGCGGACTCCGTCGACTACGCCTACGCGCACCATTCTTTTACCGATAAAACGGTCGATGTTGACGGCACGATCTGCTGCAACGATTACGGCTTTTGCATTGGCGATTTCTTCCGGCATCAGCTGATTGCGGTTGCCGGCGGCACCGTCTGCTTCAACCTTGATGGAAATTCCCATTTCTTTGGCTTTATGCTCAAGAGCTTCAGCTGCCATATAAGTATGGGAAAGGCCTGCAGGACATGCGGTTACGGCTACCAGATCGTAAACCGGGGCTGTTGCCTTGCTTTCCGATTGATGTGTATTTTCTTGCTGCTTTTCCTGTTCTTTATGTTCTTCCTCTTCTTTGTTTAGTTCTTTTTTTTCAGCTTCATTGATATAAGAAAGGAATTCATCAACGCTTTTAGCCGAAATCAAAGCTTTACGGAAATTTTCATCGATTAATAGAGAGGACAGGCGAGCCAGTACATCAAGATGAGCATCTGACGCATTATGCGGAGAGGCAATTAAAAAGATAAGATTGACGGGCTCTCCGTCAATTGAGTCAAATTCAACACCGTTTTTAACCACCATAGCAGAGAGCGCCGGTCTTGAAACGCCGGCACTTTTGGCATGAGGAATCGCTACGCCTTCACCAAATCCTGTAGATCCTTTACGTTCGCGATCAAAAACGGCGGCACGAAAACGTTCCGTGTCACTTAGACAGCCGGTTCCTGCAAGACTGTCGACAAGATCGTTAATTGCAGATTCTTTATTGATGGGTGCGGCGGTTAAATTTACCGCTCGACGATCCAAAAGATCGCAAATATGCATATTTTTTCCTAAGTGATAAACACGGCTTAATTATACAGATAACGCAATTGAAAATGTTAATTGCGTATGCCGGGAAAACGGTTCGTAAGATTTCTTTAAATAATCTTTACATTGCAAATCTGTCCGCAGGCGCTGGTACAGATAGTTTCTTTGGTATCAAGATCCTGATCCATATTAAGTGACGGAACTTCTTCTTTAGGAATGCCGACTACTCTGGCGGGAATACCTGCCACTGTAGTATGAGGCATTACATCGGCAAGAACGACTGAACCTGCGCCGATTTTGGCATTGTCTCCGATTTTGATGTTGCCGAGGATTTTTGCTCCGGCACCGATCATGACGCCGGAACCTACTTTAGGGTGACGGTCCCCTTGCTCTTTACCCGTACCGCCCAGCGTGACGTTATGCAAAATGGATACATTATTCCCGACGCGGGCAGTTTCGCCTATGACTATTCCGGTAGCGTGGTCGAACATGATGCCGTGACCGATTTGAGCGGCAGGATGGATATCGACTCCGAAAACATCGGAAACTATTCCTTGGATGAAACGTGCAAAATCATGGCGACCTTGCTGCCATAACCAATGAGCGACGCGCCAGGACTCAAGAGCATGAGGGCCTTTGAAATATAAAAAAGGGGTTGTGTAGTCAGATGCTGCAGGATCTCTTGAGCATACGGCGCTAAGGTCTTCTGCCGCATCTTCAAGGATTTGAGGATCGGCAGTGAATGCTTCAATGCAGATTTGATAGAGCTCTTTTTGTCCGATAACTGGAGTGGCAAGGCGGTTGGAGATAATTTGCGCAAGTCCTTCTCCTAAATTGGTGCAATTTAATATTGCTTTGTCAAGGTAACCTTTTAAGAGCGGCTCTTTTTGTAAGATGACTGCAGCTTCTTTCTGCATTTGTTGCCATAAAAGAACCGATTTCAGTTGAGAGTCAGCCACTTGCTCAATCCTCATTAGCAGTTAGTTTCACCGTTCTTGTCTTTGATTTGATTGTATCTTTCCGGACTTATCGGGCAAGATGCCTCGTCCATAAACTCGACATCTTTATACGTATCATCGGTATCCGGCTCCATATGTATGGTTATATCACTGTCAGGATAGCGGATTTTGATGGCATTTTCAGCCTCTGAGGCGATTTTATGTGCTTTGGTTAAAGGCATATTACCATCAAGAACGATATGACATTGAATAAAAGTATGCGGTCCTGCCTGCCTTGTTTTTAAATCGTGCAGCGACAATACTCCGTCAATTCCTAAAATCAAAGCCATGAGCTTGGCATTTTCGGCAGGAGGCATTGATTTATCAAGCAGTGTTGCAATAGCTGTTTTGCCGATGTGGTAAGCGCTGTGCAGAATATAAAAGCCTAAAATTACTGTAAAAAGACCGTCAGCCCAAGCAAAATTAAAGCGGCTTAAAATTAATGAAGCAACGACTCCCACATTTAACAAGATGTCGGATAAATAGTGATAGCGATCGGCGTTAATCGCTTCGCTTGAGGTCTTTTTATATACGTAGCTTTGGAAGGAAACAAGGCATACGGTGATAAGTAAGGATAATGTGGTGACAATGATGGCGGCATCGATATAGCCGATGACTTCTGGGTGCTGTAAGCGCTCAAAACCGTGGACTATAAGAAGAATTGAAGATCCGCTTATAAAAGCAGCTTGAGTAAGAGCGGCCAGAGCTTCGGCTTTATAATGACCGAAACGGTGATCTTTATCTGCAGGCGTCAGAGCAAAGCGCAGAGCCAGCAAATTGATAAAAGAAGCGCAGCAGTCGATAAGCGAGTCGGTAAGAGAGGCTAAGATGGTTGAAGATCCGCTGAAAAACCAAACCGCCGCTTTCATTAAGATAAGAGAAATGGCTGTTGCAACTGAAGCAAATCCGGCAAGCAGCACGAGTTTTCTGTAATTGACTGCAGGAACATTTTGTTCCTCAGTGCAAGGATTATTTACTTCTATCATTTTCTTTTAATTTATTGTTATCTATTTGGGTAAAAATTCTATCTATTGTATCAGTGTTTTAGATGAAAAATTTTTGTCAGCTAAAAGTCGCCCTATATCATAGCGAGAATAATAAATCGCACTTATAATCTAAATATGCATAGTATGAATATATAGAAGCAAAATACTTTACGATATGCTGATTTTTATGGTGCACGTAAATCTTTAAACGTAAAGTTTAGGCGCTTTTAAGGCAGGTGCGGCGATGATGCTCAATAAGATACTGCGTTTTATTTTTTATTATCCTATCCGTTTTACAGCAACATGCGATCCTGTTCCTTTTGAGCCGTTAAAGCATATTAAGATTGATAAGCATAAGCCCATTGCTTATGTAACGGTGTCATCCTCAGTAGCTAATTTAATGACCATTGAGCGCTTAACTAAAAAGCTCGGGCTGCCGAGCCCGTTTGATCCTTTGGTCGTCGGTCCGATGCGTTTGAAAAGAACCGCCTATTTGAGATCGCCTGGTCTTTTCAGTTCGCGCCTGCATAAGCGTGATATCTATAAGATTTTTGATACGTGGGTTGCTGCGTGCCGGGATTTCGGCACGGATATCCAGATCATTCCTATTACAGTTTTATGGTCGCGTAATCCTTCGTATGAAGGCCTTGCTATGCGGGGAATTGAGGCGCCTACTCCATCCTGGCGTAAATTTTTGACGGTGACTTTTTCCGGTCGAGATAACTGTACTATCGTTTCCGATCCGGTATCGGCACTTGCTATTCAGGAAAAACTTGAACAAAGTAAATATACCAATTTACTGCAAAGAGCGGCGGCTTTGCATTTTCTGCGTAAAGCACGATCAGTTGTCGGTAAACCTTTTCCTAACCGTAAGCTTCTTATTGAAGAGCTGCTTTCAAGACCCGGCACGCAAGCTGCAATTGAAGAGGAGATGAAGCGCAGCGGTGCCAAGAAAGAAGAGCTTGAAGTAAAGGCGCGTCAGATTTTTGATGTGATGGCGGCCGATACCCGTTATCCGCTTTTAAAGTTTTTAAATTCAATAATCAGTCTTTTGTGGCGGCGTTTTTATCACGGACAAACGATTATAGGTGCAAATCGCGTGCGCGAGCTGGTGCAAAGCGGACATGAGATCATCTATATTCCGTGCCATAGAAGCCATATGGACTATATCTTATTATCCTTTGTTATTTTCCATGAAGGATTGCCGCTTCCGCAAATCGCTTCCGGGGACAATTTGAATTTCTTCCCGGTAGGCCCCCTTATTCGTCGCTGCGGATCGTACTTTATCCGCCGCAAAATGAAAGGAGATTTGTTTTATACCGATATGTTCAGAGAGTATTTGAGTTTGCTTTTTGAGCACGGTTATGCAACGGAGTTTTTCATCGAAGGGGGAAGATCGCGTACCGGCAGAACTTTGCCTCCGAGAACCGGTATGGTGTCGATGACAGTTCAAGCACAATTGCGCGGTATTGAACGTCCTATTGCCTTTATTCCTACATACTTAGGTTATGAGCATGTTATGGAAGTCGGATCATACATGAAGGAATTAGGCGGGGCGCAGAAAGAAAAGGAAAGTGCTTGGCAGCTTTTGGGTATTTTCAAGCGCTTTAGATACTACGGTCGCGGTTATGTGACATTCGGTGAGCCGGTCATTGTCCCGCGCTATTTGTCGCAGGCTGTTCCTGATTGGCGTAAAGATCTTGATCCTACTGGGCGCGGAAAGCCTGATTGGCTTTATGAAACCGTCAATCAGATGTCTCATGACATTATTATCAAGTTAAACGACTCGGCCATCGCCAACGGTATAAATTTGTGTGCACTGGCGCTTATGAGTGATGAGGATCATATCATCAGCATGCGCGGACTGCATCGCTGCGTAGCTTTGTTCTTAAAGCTTTTAGAGTGCGATGAAGCTCGACACAAATCCTTGCCAGAGGACAGGGAGACCGGAGTTTTGATTAAGCAGGCGCTTGAGCTGCATAAGTTTCATGTTTATCACGTAGGCGACATGGAGTTTGTGCGCCCAAGCCGCGGTCAGACTTTGCAGCTTAGATATTTTAAGAATAATATTTTGCATTTATTTGCCTTGCCGGCGCTTATTGCCAATATCCTTATCCGCAACGGGCATATTTTAAGAAAGGATGTCAACACCCATACCCGATCACTGTTTTATTTTCTGCGTCATGAATTGTACTCTCCCGTTCCGGAGGAGTCGCTTGATAAGTTAATCGAGATTTATATCGACACCTTCCTTAAAGAAGGCTATATCACTCAGAATGAGGATATGCTGTATATTTCAGGTGACGGGTTTAATGAGTTCAGCATTTTATCAAGGACTATACGACCGCATTTGATTCGCTTCTTAGTTGCGGGAACCGCATTAAAACAGATAGAAGACGGCACTTTAAACGTAGATGCGTTCATTAAAAAGTGCATTGATTTATCAAGGCGGTTGTCCTCATATGTAACCGAAAATTCGCCTGATTTTGCCGATCCCATACTGTTTAAGATTATATGCCACACCTTCATTAGGCATAAGTATTTTGAAGTGATGGAGGACGGTACGATTAAGAAGAATCTGCCTAAAGTTGAGAAATTGCTGCGAGCTGCCGAGCCGTTGCTTGCAGCCCGCGAGGTCCAGGCTTTAACCGGTAAAAAAGTAAGAGGCAACCTCATCAAGCATAATACGGAAGCCTCTTAGTTGTCTTTTTAGCGGCGCACGAGTAAAGCGCCGCTTTCCAAATGACGGGTATAAGGGAATTGATCAAAAAACGCCAGTTTTTCGATGCGATGGGTTTTAGTCAAAAATTGCAAATCAGAGGCAAAAGACTCAGGTCCGCAGGAAATGTAAATGACTCTGTCAAAACGGGCGGTGAATTTTAATGCTGCTTCATCTTGAAGACCTGCGCGCGGCGGATCGATAAGCAAGGTTTTGAAATCATATTCGTTAAGATCTACGTCTTTTTGCTGCAGTCTGTTGAAGGTACGTTCGCGATTAAGTGCTTGTGTTACCTCAACGGCGCTTAAACGTACCAATTTAACATTATCAATATTATTCTTTTCTAAATTGCGCAATGCATTTTGGGTAGGAACTCTTGCGACTTCGGTGGCAAGAACTTTGCGATAACACGGCGCTAAAGTGGCGGTGAAAGTTCCTGAGCCGCAATAAAGTTCTAACAGATCGGTGTTTTGCATATCCTCTGAGCAATTTAAGGCAAATTCGAGCATTTTTTCGCAGGTTACGGCATTAGGCTGGGTAAAAGTACCTTCGATTTGATAAAGGTAAACGTTTTTGCCGTTGACTTTAAGACATTCAAGCAAGGTATCGTCTTTACAGGTAATTTTTTGTTTGCGGGCGCGCGCAACTATTTCGGCGTTAAGTGATTTTTCGTGTAAAAAGGATCTTAATTTTTCAAGAGAGGCGGCAAAAGCCTCATCTAATTTTTTATGGTAATTTAAAGTGATGATGACATCACCTTGTAAATTACAAAGGAAATCGGCTTCAAATAAACGGTTTTTAATTTGCAAGTCGGTAAGGGCGTATTCTTTAAGTAAAGACATTGCCTTATTTATTGCAAGACTGACGCCGTCAAAGTAGTTAATAAAAACGCGTTTTTTCTTGCCGCCTTCTTTATCGTACATACAGTACTCAAAACCCGTTGTTTCGGTATGAAAAATTGCAAACTCGGCGCGCATCCGGTAATTGCTCGGAATTGAAGGAAAAATTTGCGGAGGAGGAAGCGTAATTCCTTTAGCTTTAAGCAGATTTAAAACGTGATCAGTTTTTTCGTTTAAATAGTTTTGATAGTTGTGAGGATCGGTTGTGGTTAAAAGTTCTTTAAGCATGATTCACCAAGCAATTTGGAATTGAGGAATTAAAGCTTTAACTTAGCTATGAAATTTTGTTGCTATAATACTTTAAAAAAGCGTTTTTAAACAATTTCTATAATAGCTTTTAGGGGTTAAGTCAAAAACAGTTGAGATGTTTCGAGTATTATTTTTTGATTCAGGTCTTGGCGGAACATCGGTGTTTAGCGCCGTAAAAGAATTGAACCCCAATTGCAGCTATTACTATCTTTTCGATAACGAATGTTTTCCTTATGGGAATAAGGACGAAGCTTTTATAATTAAGCGCACGGATGAAATATTGGAAGAAAGCGTCAGACGCTTTTCAGTATCTTTAATAATTGTTGCCTGTAATACTGCAAGTACTGTTGCATTACCGAAGTTAAGAGATAGGATAAAGATTCCGATTGTCGGAGTGGTTCCGGCAATTAAGCCTGCTGCTATAAAAAGTAAAAGCAAGATCATAGGTCTCGTGGCAACGCCCGGTACGATACGACGAGCTTATACCAACGATCTCATCGAAAAGTTTGCTAAAGATTGTAAGGTGCTTAAGATAGGAACTACTGATTTAGTACGGCTTTGTGAAAGAAAAATGGCAGGAAAACCCGTTACCCTTACTGAGGTTGCGGAGGTGTTCGGACCTTGGCTTATGTTAAAACCTGAAGAAAGGCCTGACAGCATAGTATTGGGCTGTACGCATTTTCCGCTGGTTAAAGACGAGATAGGAACTTTGTTCCCTGATGCCGTCTTGGTTGATTCAGGTGAGGCCATAGGAAGAAGAGTCAGAAGTCTTATATCTTTAAATCAGGCTCCTTCATATGAAGAGATAAGTGACGGCAATCATGCTTTTTACACGGGAAATCTTGAGAATCTTTCAGGATACGAAAATGCTTTTAAAAGTCTCGGTTTTAAAGATTTAACTGCGTTTTCTTTAAAGTGAAGTGTCAGTTATCATCTTTGCAAGATGAAGCGAGTTTTATCAACAAACAACGTAAAAATTTATTTTGTGTAAAATCAATAGGTTAATAAAAAATATTAAAAAAATGTAAAAAATTATTTGACAGGAGAAAAAGAATCTCTATAATGTGCAA
>NZ_GL831009.1 GCF_000188195.1 Succinatimonas hippei YIT 12066 | reverse complement strand
TATGCAGGAAACTTGATCTGAATTTAACGGACGAATACATCAATAGTTTGGTATGCCATTAATCTGGGGCATACCTAAAAATTAGCGTTACGGTTTAAACATAAGAATGCAGCTTTTCGTACAGTTGAATTTAATCTGGCAAGACCGCAAAGTGGTTAAATATGGAAACTCTTTATAATCGCGATATTATTGCTTAGGCAAATGAACAAGCCGCATTCATGCATTCAAGTCAATTCGACAAGTTAAATTTAATAAATTTAGCAGAAAAGATTGAAGACTCAGGCAAAAGTGAAAAAAGAGAGTTAGCAAACCGTCAGACATTGCTGATTACTTATCTTTTAAAGCAGCAATTTAGCCTGCAAGCCAAGGCTTGAATTGGGAATAACCATTAAAAACCAATGCAAAGCAATCAAAAAAGCCTAAAAACACACTCCGAGCTTAAAATCTTACTTAAACGCTAAAAATTGAATTGAAAGTGCATAGGAAGACGAACAAACCTTAACTGCAAATGAAACAGGAGTAAATATATCTAATGAAAATCCTTAGTCTGCAGATCAAATCTTTGATGATAGTTTTTTCCCGTCTTAATTAAACTTTTTACGGCAATAACGCTTTAAATCAACTTTGCCGTAAAACCCACTAAGAAGTTTTGCCCTGCAGACTTTCCTTTAGATCAGCTTTAAGGCTCCCGTTACGCCACTCAAAATCAATGCGCAATAAAATAGCAATAGCGGCAATTGAGACAAAAAGAGATGAACCGCCGTAACTTACCAGCGGTAAAGTAAGACCTTTGGTCGGCAACGCTCCTGAGGCTGCCCCGATATTAATTACCGTCTGCAGACAAAACCATACTCCGATGCCGAAAGCTACATAGCCTTGATATAAAGGAGCCTTGCGCAAAATATTAAACGATATGACAATTGCTTTATAAACGATAATAAATTCAAGCAAAATCACCGCACACATGCCGATAAAGCCGAATTCTTCACCTAAAATTGCGGTCACAAAGTCAGTATGCGCTTCAGGCAGATAACCTAACTTCTGAATGGAATTGCCAAGGCCCTCTCCGGTTAAACCGCCGCGGCCGAAAGCCATCAGTGATTGGGTAAGCTGATATCCCGCTCCGAATTGATCTTCCCAAGGATCAAGAAAAGATAAAATACGGCGCATGCGATACGGCTGAATCATTACCAGAATACCGCCGATAACCCCGACGATGGTCAAAGTGGCAATGTACTTTAAAAGACCGGCTCCGGCCACAAACAAAATACCGAAGGTAATACAGGTTATTACCACCAATGACCCGAAATCAGGCTGAGCCAAAAGCATCAAGGATATTACCGCAATAAAGATCATCGGCTTAATAAAGCCTGAGAGTCTTGACTGCACTTCATAAATTTTGCGGCAGGTATAGCTTGAAAAATACAAGATCCAACACAGTTTTAAGACTTCAGCCGGCTGAATATTGATAAAACCTAAATGGATCCAGCGTTTGGCCTCATTTACTTCACGACCTACAATCAGCACCAAAATTAACAGTACTAGGGTAAGAAACATACATGCCATATTGTATTTTTTCCATACCCCGGTCGGAATCGCCGCACAAACCAGGCCCAAAAACAAAGCTGCTATGACATAAATAAGCTGGCGCTTTAAAAAATACATCGGATCGTTAAAGCGGGTAAGACTTTCCATAACGGAAGCGGAGCTTATGAGCACCACGCTTATCCCCATTAACGCTAAAGCCACCAGCAAAAGCATACGATCAAAACAAACTTTGTTTTTGTCTTTTGCTTTTTTTAAAACCGGCGCTGCAGCAGCTTTTTCACTCATCGGCTTTATTCCTCATCAGCCTTTAAGTGTCTTACGAGATTAACGAAAACACGTCCGCGCTCTTCAAAACCTTTGAATTGATCAAAGGAAGCGCAAGCAGGCGACAACAAAATAGCCTGCCCCGGACGCGCCATCTGTACGGCAGAATTTAAAGCCTGACGCAAATTAAGCACGCTGTGAGTATACTTTTCATCAAGGCTCAATAGCTTATCGGCATCTTTACCGAAGCAGAACATGGCTGATACTTCTTTTCCAAGATAGCGTTTTAACGGCGTAAAGTCCTGACCTTTGCCGAGGCCTCCTGCCAAAAGAATAATGCCTTGCGGATGACGAGAACATAAGCCTTCGATTGCCGCCTGAGCCGAAGCCACGTTGGTAGCTTTTGAATCGTTATAATAGCTTACGCCGTCAAGTTCGCGGATAAGCTGGCAGCGATGCTCAAGACCCGGGAATGTCTTTAATGCTTCAATCTGCACGTTGCGATCAATACCTACCGCATCGGCAAGCGCCATAGCAGCCAAAGCATTAAGCTCATTATGACGTCCGCAGATAATAAGATCTTTTACATCCAAAACCCTTCTGCCGTTAACCGTAAGATAAGTGGTTTCAGGAGTTTCCTCACGACCGTAGCTTAAATCATCCAAGCCGAAACTTGCGGCATAGTGGCCGTTTGCCGGGAATGTACGCGGATCGTCGCGATTGACGATAATATTGTCGCAATGCATAAAGATACGATGTTTGGCATCGCGATACTTATCAATCGATCCTTCATAGCGATCCAAATGATCTTCTGAAACGTTTAAAATTACGCCCGCCTTTAAATGCAAAGAGCTCGTAGTTTCAAGCTCAAAGCTTGACAGTTCAAGAACGTACATCCGGTTACGCTTTGAATAAATATCGAATACGGCATTGCCGAAGTTGGCTCCGACGGCACTCGGGATTCCGGCTTTTTCCAGAATATAGCCGACAAGTGCGGTAACCGTGGATTTACCGTTGCTGCCGGTAATACCGATAATCGGCACATCAGTAACCTCACGACCGAACAGTTCGACGTCACCTACAATTTCTACCCCAGCATTGCCTGCAGCGGCAATTTCCGGAAGAGAAATGCTAAGTCCCGGACTTACGACCAGCATGTCGTAAGTTTTAAGCTCCTCAATATTCAAAGGGCCTAAACGCAAATCAATTCCTGACGGCAGATCATCAACGTAAGGAGGATTTGCTCTGGTGTCATAAACCCCCAGGGCTTTAAGATCGTGTTTTAAAAGATAACTTATGACTGCGACATTGGAAATGCCCAAGCCGAGAACAGCAATTTTTTTACCGTTTAAATCTTTATTCATAAAAAACTCTTTAGCGAAGCTTTAAAGTAATAAGGCCTATAAGAACCAAAACTAGAGTAACAATCCAAAAACGCATGAATACGCGCGGCTCAGGCCAACCGCCCTTTTCAAAATGATGATGAATCGGCGCCATCCTAAAAATTCTGCGACCGCGCATCTTATAAGATCCGACCTGCAAAATCACGCTTATCGTTTCCATCACGAAAACTCCGCCCATAATAAAAAGCAGAATTTCCTGACGACACAATAAAGCAATAATGCCAAGAACTGCACCTAAAGCAAGAGATCCGACATCACCCATGAAAACTTCAGCAGGATAGGTGTTAAACCACAAAAAGCCAAGGCCCGCCCCGACTATAGCAGTACAGGCAACAACCAATTCCGATGCGTTGGGCAAATACGGAATGTACAGATAAACCGCAAAATTGGCGTTTGAGGTAAGCCAGGCGATAACGCCTAAACCTGCCGCTACGGTAATGGTGGTGGCAATAGCAAGACCGTCAAGACCGTCGGTTAAATTAACGGCATTTGACGATCCGGTTAAAACGAAATACGCAAGCGGGATAATAAGAAAACCTAAATCCGGCATAAAATCTTTAAAAAACGGAATGACAAGCGAAGTTTCACCCGGATTTTTGGCCATACCGTACATGCAACAGCCAAGGCACACGGCGGCGGCTGACTGCCAGAAATATTTATATTTGGCTCTAAGACCGTGCGGATCTTTACGCACCACTTTAAGATAATCATCGGCAAAACCGATAAGTCCGTATGCGACTATTGTAACGATTGTCATCCATACGTAGGGATTATCAAGACGGCACCATAAAAGCATGGTTATTACAATAACGCCGTTAATAAGCACCCCGCCCATGGTCGGGGTTCCCTGTTTTTTCAAATGGCTTTCAGGTCCGTCTTTGCGCACAACCTGTCCAAAATGCAGAACCTGCAGCTTGCGAATAACATACGGGCCAAGCCACAAAGATAAGGCAAGAGCGGTAAACAAGGCAAGCACCGAGCGAAATGTAAGGTAACTGAAGATTCGAAATGAATCGATATATGATGAAAGATATTCTGAAAGTAAGATGATCATTTAATGTTATCCTTGCTCTCACTTAACGCTATAAGCTTATCGGTAATAAGATCCATGCGCATTGCATGCGATCCTTTTACTAAAATCACGGCATTATCATGCCGTTTTAAAACCTCGTCCTTTAAAAATGCGGCCAGCGCATCATGGCTGTCAAAGTGACGGGCAATACTCCCTGCTTTTTCTACGCTGTGCCGTGAAAGCGGGCCGAGGCATAATAACAGATTTATCTTGTTTTTAGCGTATAAACCTACTTTTTCATGTAAAGATACCGCCTCATCCCCAAGCTCCCCCATATCGCCGAAAACCATGACCTTAAATCCAGCAAAAGAACTTAAAGTATCAATTCCCGACAGCACGGCGTTAAAGCTTGCGTTATAAGCGTCATCAATCAAGGTAAAACCTGCAAAATTTTTAACCTGCAGGCGGCCTTTTACCGATGAAGTATTTTCAAGCCCCGGCTTTATATATTTAAAATCACAGCCTAAAGCCAAACATAAAGCTGCAGCGGCAGCTGCATTCTGTGCGTTGTGCTTGCCTAAAAGATTAAGCTTTATCTGCTCGCTTTGTCCTTTTGCCGTCAAAATAAAAGACACTTCTTGGGATGAACTTTTAACTTCGCTTACTTTGACGAAATCATCGTCGTTATAGCCGAAAGTCAACATCTTTCCTTGCAAAAAAGCTTCTTTATAATCTTTTTTCCACTCGTCAATCCACTGACTGCAGGAAGGCACGATACCGATTCCGCCGCGCGCAAGGACCGAATCCAAAATCTCGCTTTTGCCTTTATAAACTCCGTAGGCCGATCCGAATCCCTCAATATGCGCCTGGCCCACATTGGTAATTACCGCCGCATCGGCCTGTACGAATTCGGAAGTACGCTTAATATCCTCTTTATGGCTTGCCCCCTGCTCGATGATTGCATAATCAAGCTTTTCATCAAGTCTTAATAAAGTAAGCGGCACTCCGACGTCATTATTAAAATTCCCATTAGTACACATGGCGTTAAAGCCTTGCTTTAATATGGAATAAGCCATTTCTTTGACAGTGGTTTTACCGCAGGATCCGGTTACCGCACCGATTTTTGCCGGACATTTTTCCCGCACCAAAAGACCTGCAAGACCTAGTAAACGCAAAGTATCGGCGCATTTTACGCACGGAACGGAAAAATTACCGCCAAGGCTTACACCCAAAGCTGCAGCTCCTGATAAGACGGCTTTTTCAAGAAAGTCATGGGCATCAAACTTCTCGCCTTTTAACGCGATAAAAAGGCTTCCCGGCGGGCAATTGCGCGAATCCGTCGTGACGCTTGCTACTTCTATGTCCTCTCCTGACAATGTGCCCTGTGCTTTTCGTGCAAGTTCACTTAAATAAAAAGGGATCATATCTTAGGTCCTATGCTTTAAGGTCTAAAAGACTCATTACAAATTCACGATCCGAATAATGATGTTTGACCTTGCCTATAATCTGATAATCTTCGTGACCTTTGCCGGCGACAACCACGCAATCTGCGCTCTGCGCCTCTTTAAAGGCTTTGGTAATGGCATCTTCGCGTTTTACGATGCACTCATAGTTATCAGCACTGCCTTTTACCCCTGACTCCATATCCTCTAATATGCGTACCGGATCTTCAGTACGCGGATTGTCTGAAGTAAAGATCACTTTATCGGCATAAACGCAGGCTTTTATCGCCATCATCGGGCGCTTGCCTTTATCCCTGTCGCCGCCGCAGCCTAAAACGCACCAGACTTTGCCGCCCGGAGTATGACTGCGAGCTGCCTTAAGCGCACTCTCGACCCCGTCGGGAGTATGCGCGTAGTCCACAATCATGCGCGGTTTACCTTCCTTATAAAAGCACTCCATGCGCCCGCAAATCGGTTTTAATTGAGATGCTTTATCAAGCAGATCTTTAAGCGGGAAATGGAAACTTAAAAGTACGCTTAAAGCGCAAAGGAAATTTTCGGCATTAAAAGATCCTAAAAGAGATAAAGAGGCATCACCTTTGCCAAAAGAGCTGTCGATTCTAAGCTTTAGCCCGTCGTGCTTATACTCAATGCCGGTTACGTTCAAAAGTGCATGTTTTACTGATTTGTCCGGAGAATTTACGGCAAGGGCCCCTTTTGGTGAAAATAAAATTGCCTCCGGCTTTAAAGTCGCGACGGTTTTACCCATTGCATCATCAACGTTAAGGCATAAATGATCGGGATTGACGCGATTTAAAAACTCACGTTTTGCCTTGGCGTAATTTTCCATCGTCTTATGATAATCAAGGTGATCGCGAGTTAAATTGGTAAAAGCTCCGCCGGAAAAAATACAGCCGTCAATACGCCCCTCGCAAACGCCGATTGATGATACCTCTAAAGCCGCATAATCCGCCCCTTCTTTTACGGCTTCAGCCAATGCTTTTTGTAAAGCAATCGCACTTAATGTGGTATTGGAGCTTTGTTTTAAGTTAGGCAAAAAACCGTAGCCTAAAGTCCCGAAAACCGCACATTTACGGTTGAATAAAGCAAGATACTGCGCAATAAGCTGAGTTACGGTGCTCTTGCCGTTGGTGCCGGTAATGCCGATAAGACGCAGCTTTGATGAAGGGCTGAAATAAAACCAGGAAGCAAACTCGCCGACGGACATTCCTTTTTTCAGATGCAAAAGCGGAATTGTCACATCTTTTAACTGTTCAGCCGAAGGATCCTTATCATAATCACAAATAATAGCCGCAGCACCTTGCTCCTGGGCTTTTAACATAAAATCAAATCCGTCGACGGTATGCCCTTTATGCGCATAAAAAAGAGAGTTTTTCAGAACCTCTCGTGAGTCCTCTTCAAGCGTTGACAAAGAACAAGTTCCTACATTCTTGTCTTCTTCCAAAAAAGCCGCAACTTCCTGCAATGTTCTGGGTCTTTGTATATGTTCCATTTCTTAATTCCCGCTTAGTTATCCGCTTTGTCAGGCGCTATATTATAAAGCTGCAAGGCACGCGTCATCACATCCCTGAAAACAGGACCTGAAACCGTACCGCCGTAAATACTGCCCTTTTGCGGGGCTCTAATCACCACAACCAAGGCAAAACGCGGATCGGAGATCGGTGCAAAGCCTGCAAATGAAGCAAAATATCGTGAACTGTAACCGCCGGCTTGAGCAATTTTGGCAGTACCGGTTTTACCTGCAATACGATAGCGATCGATGGCGGCTTTGCCGCCGGTTCCTTGTGCAACTACAGTCTCAAGCGCAGCATGAATGCGTTTAATCTCAGAAACATCTCCTACCTGGAGAGCGGTAGGTTTTTGCTGCAGACGCAAAATCGACACCGGAAGCCTTAAGCCGTAATTGGCAAGAGTCGCATAGGCCGAACTTAACTGTAAAGGAGTAACGGCAAAACCGTAACCGAAACCGATAGTAGCTTTATCGATTTCCGACCAGAATCTGCGATTGGCGTTTAATGTTCCGTTTACTTCGCCGACAAGTCCGCTTTCGGTTGAATGCCCCAAACCGAATTGCCTTAAAGTATCCAAAATCTTAGTAGGTCCGGTACGCAAAGCAATATGCGCCATACCGGTATTTGACGAATACTTTAAAATTTCCGTTAAAGTTCCGTAATTCATCGCATGAGAATCGCGGATTAATTTGCCGTCAACAACAAAAGGCCTGGTGTCGATAACTTCTTTCCACGAAACGGTATTTTGCTCAAGAGCGGCTAAAGCCACTATGGGTTTTGCCGTAGATCCCGGCTCCAGAATATCGGTAATTGAACGGTTTTTAGCTTTTTCACTGTTAAACACGCTGCGATCATTGGGATCAAATGACGGGTAATTAACCATCGCAAGGACTTCGCCCGTTTTAACATCGATCATGACTGCAGATCCGCTTTCTGCAGCATGATCCGTCACGGCCTTTTGCAGCGAGCTGTATGCTATAGTCTGCAGACGATCATCAACGCTTAGCATCAAGTTACCGCCGGCTTTCCCCTCTTCAAGAGTCGCAACGTTTTCGATGATGTGCCCCTGCAAATCCTTATGCGCAACACGCGATAAGGCTTTTGCCGACAGATAGCTGTTAAAGCTTTGCTCCACTCCGTAGACCCCGTCACCTTCAGAATTAAGCAAGCCTACTAAATGCGCATTCACCGCGCCCGTCGGATAATAGCGCTGATAGTTATCATTGATAATGATGCCGGGGAGGCGCATATCGGATAATTCTTTAGCCTTATCAAGCGCCAAATACTGTTTTAAGCGCACGTGTCTGCGCTTGGGGTTTTTAATTTTGCTAAATACTTCCTGAGGCGACAGTTCTAAAATTGCGGCTACCTTTTTTATCTTCTCAACATCATAGGTAACTTTATTGCGGCTTAACTCCAAAGCATCGGCATAGACCGTTTTAACCGGTACGGAAATAGCTAAAATCCGTCCAAAGCGATCGGTAATAAGACCGCGCGCCGGCTCGAAGGAATAATTACGCATCACGCGCGAATTTCCTTCCTTAATCAGATTTTCAGGATGCAAAACCTGAATCCAAAATAACCGCGTCAATAAAAAGGCCATACTTAAAAGTACGACCAGCCACACGATCACGACGCGAAAAAGGCTTAAAGTAAAGGTTTTATTTTTTAAAGAAGGCTTATAAACCATTTTCAGTTAATTTTGATTACCTGTTCGGCTTCGGTTTTAGGCGCAACCATTTTAAGCTTTTGCGTTGCAGCTTCACGAATTGCTCCCTGCTCAGACAAAGTCTGGCGCTGAGCGAGTAATGACAGCCATTCCTTATGCAAATTTTCATTATTCATCATTACTTCATTGTAACGGGCCGTCAAATCACGGGTTTCCTGTACTTGATAAACTTTATATAAGCTCAAAGCACATAAAACCGCGCCTAAAAAATAGGTAAGGAAATTTTTAGAGATATCGGCAAGAATCGAAGGAACTAAACGCTCCTCTATCTGCCATAAATTAGCGTACTCAGGACGATATGAAAAATAGCGATCCTCGCCTGAATCCATTTTGAGGTTTTCAAACTCATCAATACTCTGCTCATTTACATGATCGCTTTTTTCATTATCTTTAGTCTTAAGAGAAAAAGGCAATACCGCTTCCTGCTCTTTGCTCTCTTGCGCAGAGTCTTCTTTTTCAGCGGCTTTTAAGTTCTCGTTATCAAGATTTAACGCGGTATTATCGTTGAACATTATAAACTCCTCCCAAGACGGGCGGCGACGCGAAGTACGGCACTGCGCGAACGGGGGTTTTGCGAAATTTCAGCATCTGTCGCCTTTATCGCTCCGCTTATTTTTTGCAGCGTACAGGACTTTAGTTTCAATTCCGCCAATTCTTCATCGGTTATAGGCAAGCCGCGCGGAAGCTTAGGGCCTTCCGAATTTTCCCGGATAAATGTTTTCACTATGCGATCTTCAAGAGAATGAAATGAAATCACGCATAATCTTCCGTCTTTATCAAGGACGTCAATACTTCCGTCCAAAGCGGATTTAAGCTCCTCAAGCTCACTGTTTACCGCAATACGCAAAGCTTGGAAGCAGCGGGTAGCTTTGTGCTTGGGCCCTGGTTTCCCGGGGATGGATGCACTTATGAGATCAGCAAGAGCCAAAGTGGTGGTAAAAGGAGTCTTTTCTCTTTGTCTTACGATGGCATTTGCCACTTTACCGGCAAAGCGTTCTTCGCCGTAAGTTTTAAAAATATAAGCAAGATCTTTTGCATCATACGTATTTACGATCAAAGCGGCATCGATTTTCGCACTTTGATCCATACGCATATCCAAAGGACCGTCCTTATCAAACGAAAATCCGCGGGAAGCATCATCAAGCTGCGGAGATGACACGCCGATATCCATGAGGATCCCGTTTACTTTACCCAAGATCCCAAAATCTTCACAAACTTCTTTTAACTGTGAAAAGCGAGCATGAACTATAGAAAACCGTTCGTCGGCAATGCTTTTTGCCGCTTCGATTGCGCTTAGATCCCGATCTAAAGCGTATAAACGGCCGTTTTTATTTAATCTTTTTAAAATCTCACGACTATGCCCGCCGCGACCGAAAGTTGCGTCGACATAAATTCCGTCAGGATTTATGTTAAGGCCTGCAAGAGTTTCATTTAATAAAACCGGAATATGTGAAAATGCCATGTCCGCTCCTTCACTAAAGTTAAAGCTTCAAGTTCTTAAGTTCAGGGTGGGACAAAAGGGTGGCGCGTTCATCTGCAATCATCTGAATATCGCGTGAACGCTGCTGCTGCAAAATCTCCTCAGACCAAAGCTCGAATTTATTTTGCATACCGATAAGTACGGCTTTTTTACTAATCGATCCTGCACTGCGCAATTCCTGAGGCAATAAAATACGGCTCTGTCCGTCCATTTTGACATAGACGGCACTGCCTAAGAGTAAACGCTGCAGACTTCTGCACAGTTCATCGGTAAGAGAAGGAAGAGAGCTTAAAGCCGCTGCTGCTATTTCCCATTCAGTTTTAGGGTAAAGCCACAGGCAGGGATCAAAAAGACTACGGGTGATAACGCATTCACCGCAGCATTCATCTTTTAAAATCTCGCGATAACGCGCAGGCACGGCCAATCGACCCTTGTCGTCAAGGGCGATTTCACTGGTACCGCATAAGAGAAGGCTGCTGCGCATAAAAATCGTGTCCGGTTATTTTTACCACTTTGATCCACTTTTTCCCATTTATTAGTTTATACCAAAAATCAAAATCTGGGCAACATTTTGTTTAACAAAGAAAAAAACTGAATTTATGTATATAAAACAAGATATAAATATCAATACAAACTGTTTTAAAAGGGTTTATCTTTACATTGAAGATACTGAAAGTCGTAAAAATTTTTAACGAAAATGGAGAAAAGTGGGAAGAAAGATCAAAAAAGCGCTCGTTTTTTAGACGAACGCCTTTTAATACAAAAGATTTTAAATTAAGCGAAAATATTCACGTAGCCGGCAACAAGCAGTACGGCGATAATAATCGGCATTATGAAACGGAAATACCAGATAAGGCCGCGTGAAAGTTTGATACCGTTACCGATATTGCATTCCTTTAAATAATTATCAAAGCCCCAACCGTTTTTAGCCGTAATAAAGAGTACGAAAATAAGCGAACCTATAGGCAGGACATTATTGGAGATAAGGAAATCCTGAAAATCCAAAATGGTTCCGAAACCTAAAGGATGGACGAAGCTTAAATAATTGAAGCCGAGAACACACGGAATTGCCATCACCGTAATAATCAGGAAATTGATGATAACCGCCTTGACGCGGGATACGGCAAACAAATCCATGGAAATGGCGATAATGCTTTCGAACACGGCAATTAAAGTAGATACTGCGGCAAACAGCATGAAGAGGAAGAAAAGTCCGCCCCAGAACCAGCCTAAGGACATGTTGGAAAATACCGTGGTCAAAGTGACGAACAGCAGATTGGGACCGGCATCCGGTGCAATTCCATAGCTAAAGCAGGCCGGGAAAATGATAAATCCGGACAAAAGAGCCACAGTGGTATCAAGTCCGCATATGCAGGTAGCCTCGGTAACGAGGGTATGCTGCTTATCCATGTAGCTGCCGAAAATAAGGATAGATCCCTGACCTACGGACAAAGTAAAGAAAGACTGTCCCATTGCCGCCCACAACACTTCCATAATTCCGTATTTGGAAATATTATCGGCATTAGGCATTAAATAGTAGCTGATGCCTTCACTAAAGCCCGGCAATGTAAAAGAGCGTAAAGCCATAAAAATCAGCAAAGCAAAAAGCAGAAGCATCATCGGCTTAGTGATGCGCTCAACACCGCGGACCACGCCCAAAGCTACGATGGCAAAAGAAGCTACAACCACGGTGGTCATACATACGAACATGGTTAAAGGATGAGCAAGAAGTTCGGAAAACTCCACTGCCGCTTGCTCCTGCTGAATACCGGCCTCAAATCCGCCCACAAAAAAGCGGATCATGTAATAGAAAAGCCAGCCGGTGATAACACCGTAAAAAGACATCAGGATATAGCTTCCCGGAATCTGCCAGAATTTATTTAAATGCCATTTGCTTTTCGGTTTTTCTAAAACTTCATAAGCACGGGCTATCGAGCGGCGGGAAGCGCGTCCTATGGCAAGCTCGATAGTCAAAAGCGGCATACCTACGCAAAGAAGGAATGCAAGATAGATGATTACGAAAAGAGCTCCGCCGTACATTCCGGTGATATATGGGAAACGCCACACGTTGCCAAGGCCGATTGCACAGCCGGCGGCAATTAATAAAAAGCCCAAGCGTGTTTTAAACTGTTCGCGATCAGAAGACATAATGTTTTCCTTTATTTACCGAATATTTCCACGTATCCTTGCAGGAATAAAACCACAATGACCACAGGAAGGACAAATTTATAATAGTTAAGAGCCCACAATGGGATCTTGATGCCGATGCCGGTATTGGCCTCTTTAAGATAATTGTCAAAACCCCAGCCTCTTTTTAAAACCACATACAAAATATAACAAAGAGTTCCGTAAGGTAAGATATTCTTGGATAGGATAAAGTCATAAGTATCCAAAATCGTACTGCCCGCCCCCAAAGGCTGAATATCCGACCACAGATTGTAACCTAAAAGACACGGGATACCGAGCAGAATAATCACGATGCAGTTATAGACCACCGATTTGACGCGGGAAATATCGAAAATTTCCATGCAAATGGCAATGATGTTTTCAAATACCGCAATCAGAGTGGATACCGAGGCAAACAGCATGAAAAGGAAGAACACCGCTCCCCAAACCTGACCGTATGCCATATTGGAAAATACCGACACCAAAGATATGAAAACAAGCCCAGGTCCAGAGTCCGGCTGCACTCCATAGCTAAAGCACGCCGGGAAAATAATAAAACCTGACAATACTGCGACAACGGTATTTAGAATAGTAAGAGTCATACCTTCGGAAAACAAAGTATGCTCCCTATTCATGTACGAGCCGAAAATCTGGATTGAACCGACACCTAAACCCAAGGTAAAAAACGACTGCGCCATAGCCGCCGACAGGGTGTTTAAAATTCCGTGCTCTTTAAGGTTAGAGAAGTTCGGCATCAAATAATAAGAGATGCCTTCCTTTGCTCCCGGCAATATAAAAGAACGGGCCGCCATAAAAACAAGCAGCACGAAAAGCAGGATCATCATCGGCTTGGTGATGCGCTCTACGCCTTTTTGCAAACCGCAGGCACATACTGCAAAAGATCCTATTACCACAATCAAAGTGCATATAAACTGCGATGCAGGATCGGCAAGCATGCTGCCGAATAAGCCGCCGGCTTCATCACGGGAGATAACACCGGTATAAGCACCGCTGCCCACTTTGATCATGTAATAAAACATCCAGCCTGTAACCAAGCTGTAAAAGGCCATCAAAACATAATTTCCCGAAATCATCAGGAACTTGTTTAAATTCCATTTGGTATTTGGAGAAATCTCTTCAAAAGATTTGCCGAGGCTGCGACGAGATGCACGGCCTACCGCAAGTTCGATGGTCAAAATCGGTACGCCGACCAAAAAAAGGAAAAATAAATAGATAACAAGGAAGATGGCGCCGCCGTATTCTCCCGTGATATACGGGAAGCGCCATACGTTACCAAGTCCGATTGAGCATCCTGCGGCAATCAGCAGGAACCCAAGGCGTGATGAAAATTGTTCACGAGCCATGAAAAAACCTTAAATTAGCCGAACACGGTAATGTAACAGTTGATTAAGAGCAAAACAATTGCAACCGGAATGATAACGCGGTAATAGAACTTGCTCCATTTAGGGATCTTATAGCCCTCGCCGGTATTGGCCTCTTTAAGATAATTCTCAAATCCCCAGCCATGTCTGAAGGTAACGAAGCAGGCATAGCATAAAGCACCTAGAGGCAAAATGTTATTGGAAATAATGAAATCCTCAAGATCAAGGAATGTCGAATTTCCGCCTAAAGGATGGACGTCGGAAAGATAATTAAAGCCAAAGAGACACGGCAGACCGATTACCATGATGATAACGAAATTAATCATCACGGAGCGACGGCGCGATGTCGTAAACAACTCCATCGTAATAGCCACTATATTCTCAAACACGGCAATTAAAGTTGAGATTGCGGCAAAGAGCATAAAGAGGAAGAAAGTACCACCCCAGAATGCACCGTTTGACATATTGGAGAATACGGAGACCAAGGTTACGAAAATCAGTCCGGGGCCGGCTCCCGGCTCAACGCCGTAGCTGAAGCATGCAGGGAAAATGATAAGACCTGACAGCAAAGCTACCATAGTGTTTAAGGCGGTAATGGTAAAGCCTTCGTTAGCCAAGGTATGGGAAGAATTCATATAAGTGCCAAATACCTGAATGGCGCCGATACCGATTGATAACGAGAAGAAAGCCTGTCCCATGGCGGCAGTAACTACTTCCATAAGGCCAGCTGAAGTTAACTTCTCCAAATTAGGGGCAAGATAATAAGAAAGACCTTCACGCCATCCCGACAATGTGAAGGAACGGGCGGCAAGGAAAATAAGCAGCACGAACAACAAGAGCATCATCGGCTTAGTGATGCGCTCCACGCCTTTTCTTAAACCGCAGGCACAAATACCGAAACTTATGGCTGTCACTGCCAGCATACTGGTAAACATGCTTGACGGAGAATTGAGCATAGCGTTGAAATCAGCGCCTGCAACATCGGCAGGAGTGTTAACGCCGAACTCTCCCATATAGCCTTTAATGCAGTAAAACAGCATCCAACCGGTAATTAAGCTATAGAAAGATACCAGCACGTAATTGCCGGCAATCATCCAAAACTTGTGCCAATGCCAATGAGTGCCTTGGGGTTGTAACTCCTCAAAAGAACGGGCCAAGGTACGGCGTGAGGCACGTCCGATAGCAAGTTCCATAGATAGAAGAGGTACACCGAAAGCAATCATGAAGAATAAATAGATAAGGACGAACAGAGCTCCGCCGTATTGTCCGGTGATAAAAGGGAAACGCCATACGTTACCAAGTCCGATAGCGCATCCTGCAGATATCAGAATGAACCCCAAGCGGGATGAAAAATGCTCACGTGTTGCCATAAAACAATACCTGTCTTCTTACGTTGACGGTTACTCCCCTAATAAAGTCGGGGATTCCTGCAGCTAAAAACGAAGTAATCTTCGCCTAAAGCCTAGCGATATTCCTGCTGAAAGCTGAATTAACACTCACATAACAGGCAAATAGGACTCGCCATTCCCTTAAAAAATTTTGCGGCTAGGTTAAGCATTACCCCCGGCCGCACTGTCAATATAAAACCCGAAAATTTTAATTTTCGGGTTCTAGCTGTTACGATTTATTACTGCTGCTCAGAAGTTTCCGAAGCTTCTGCCTGAACTTCAGCGTTTTCGTCCTGAGCTTTATTCTCCTCGTTTACCGCTTTAATCGACAAACGAATGCGTCCGGTATTATCAAGATCAAGAACCTTGACTTTAACGATATCACCGACACGCAGATAATCGTTGACGTTATCGACACGCTCATCAACGATTTGAGAGATATGAACCAAACCGTCACGTCCCGGCAAAATATTTACAAAAGCACCGAAATCGGTGATACGAACTACTTTGCCTTCATAAATACGACCGACTTCAACCTCAACAAGTAAATCGTTAATACGGGCGATAACCTGATCGGCTGCAGCTGCAGTATTTGCGGAAATTCTTACAGTTCCGTCATCTTCAATATCGATTGAAGTATTGGTGGCGGTCTGAATGGCACGGATATTGAATCCGCCCTTGCCGATAATTTCCTTAACCTTATCAGGCGGAACCTGAATGGTAACGATGCGCGGGGCATACGGAGAAAGATTCTGACGCGGATTCGGCAACGCTCTTCCCATAATCTTCAAAAGATGCAGACGGGCGGCATGTGCGTCAGTCAAAGCCTGCTGCATAATCTCACGGGTAATACCGTCGGTCTTGATATCCATCTGTAAAGCGGTAACGCCTTCGGTAGTACCTGCTACCTTAAAGTCCATATCGCCCAAATGATCTTCATCGCCCATGATGTCGGTCAAAACAGCAACGCGATCACCTTCTTTTACAAGGCCCATTGCAATGCCGGCAACTGCAGCTTTACACGGAACACCGGCATCAAATAATGCAAGAGATCCGCCGCAAACTGAAGCCATGGATGAAGATCCGTTTGATTCGGTAATTTCAGAAACGACGCGAATGGTATACGGGAAACGCTCCATATCCGGCAGAACGGCACGCAAAGCGCGTTTGGCTAAACGTCCGTGACCGATCTCACGACGCTTAGGAGAACCGATAAGTCCCGTCTCGCCTACGCAATAAGGCGGGAAATTGTAATGGAGAATGAAACGATCGCTTCTTGTTCCCGACATATCCTCAAAGGTCTGAGCATCACGCTCGGAACCTAAGGTACAGGTAGCAATCGCCTGAGTCTCACCGCGGGTGAATAAAGCGCTGCCGTGAACGCGCGGCAAAATGCCTGAAGCTACGGTAATCGGACGGATCATGCGCAAAGTACGTCCGTCAATACGTTTTTCACCTGACAAAATGCGTTCTCTTACGATATCGCGTTCCAAGTCAAAGAAGATCTTGGCAATTTCCTGATCTTTTTCAGCCCACTCTTCTTTCTGAGCTTTAACTTTCTCAATGGTCTCAGCCTCAATGGTTGAAAGAGTGTTCTGACGCTCAAGCTTGTCAACAATGCGGAAAGCTTCGCCTACTTTCTCCGCAGCATCAGCTTTAACGGCATTGATTAATTCATAATCAGGCTCAGGAGCTTTCCAGTCCCAGACAGGGCGGTTAACTTCTTTTGCGAACTCTTTAATCTCGTTAATCACGACCTGCTGCTGCTCATGTCCGTACATAACAGCGCCGAGCATTACATCCTCAGGAAGGATCTTGGCTTCGGACTCAACCATAACGACGGCCTTGTCAGAACCTGCAACAACCAAATCAAGATCGGATTCTTCAGTTTCCGAAGTCAACGGATTTAAAACGTATTGTCCGTTAATATAGCCGACGCGTGCAGCGCCTAAAGGCCCGTTCCAGGGAAGTCCAGAGGTGGACAGTGCAGCAGAAGCTGCAATGATGGAAATAATGTCAGTCGGAATTTCAGGATTAGCCGACATTACTGTAACTACAACCTGGACTTCATTAACGAAACCGTCCGGGAATAAAGGACGCAAAGGACGGTCAATAAGTCTTGAAATAAGGGTCTCGCCTTCTGAGGCACGACCTTCACGTCTAAAGAAGCTGACTGGGATACGGCCGACCGCGTAAGAACGTTCCTGATAATTTACAGTAAGAGGGAAAAAGTCTCTGCCCTCGACCTGCTCGCGGCGGTTGCACACTACGGTTGCAAAAACAGTAGTATCATCCATTGAGGCCATAACAGCCGAATCAGCCTGACGACCAATAGCACCTGTCTCTAAAGTAATAGTATGACGTCCATATTTAAAGGTGCGGGTGATAGGCTTTAAATTCATTAAAAATATCTCCTACAAAGATCCGCAATTAAAAACTGCCTGCTGCGAATCCTCATGAACTGTCACGCGCTTACGCACGAAACTTTATGGAAAAAATCTTCCATTAACCGATAGCCTTTTAATTTATATATTTTCATATATAAAAAGACTACCGCGGGCATGTTCACACAACACCCTCAATCAAGTCAGAGCGGCACCTTGCCCCTCATTCCTGAAATCTTTTAAGCCAAAAAACTAAACAGCAAAAGCTGCCCTCGCCGGAATTTCCCGAGCTTACGCCGAAAATAACCGCGAATTTACGTAAAATTCGGGCGGCAAACTGCCGCCCGTGCCAGTCGTTATTAGCGACGGAGCTTTAACTTCTCAACGATAGCGGTATAACGCTCTACGTCAGAAGCCTTTAAGTAGTCGAGAAGCTTACGACGCTGAGCAACCATGCGCAACAAACCGCGACGGCTGTGATGATCTTTCTTGTTTGCCTGGAAGTGCGGCTGCAAGTCAGCAATTCTGTAGGTTAACAGTGCAATCTGAACTTCAGGAGAACCGGTATCTCTTTCTCCACGGGCAAATTCAGCGACGATCTTAGCTTTGGTTTCAACACTTAATGCCATTTTTAAAATGCTCCTTTGTGAAATAAATACGCCCCTTCCAATCACAAATTCAGGAGGGGTAGCCCACAAATTTTAACATAAATAATTCACCAAATTCGATCAAAATGGCGGTAAAACGTACAAAGAGTTCAAGAAATCATCTTAAAATCAAAAAGTAAAAAAAATTCATAAGCTAATATGAAGATAATGAGATTTTTTAAAGTAAAATTAGCATTCTCACCTCACGGCGCTGAACAACTGATAACAACTACTTAAAATAGGATCTTAAATATTATGGCGGGCAAGAAAAAACATAAACAAGGCGATAATGTCATAGCGGTCAATCGCCGTGCCACTCATGATTATTTTATAGAGGATCGCATTGAAGCAGGATTGTCGCTGCAGGGATGGGAAGTAAAATCTTTGCGCGCAGGAAAAGCCAATATTTCAGAAGCTTACGTCACGATTAAAGATGGAGAAGCTATCTTATTGGGCGCTACCATCAATCCGCTTAAAAATTCATGCGCTTTCGTAGTCTGCGACCCTACCCGTACACGAGTACTGCTTTTAAACCGCAGAGAAATAAATAAACTTATCGGGCAGTCTCAGCGCCAAGGATATACCATCATTCCTTTGCGTTTATACTGGAAAGGCTCATGGGCCAAACTTGAAATCGGCATCGCAAAAGGCAAGCAAGAGCATGATAAGCGCGATTCCTTAAAAGAAAAACAGTGGCAGCGTGAAAAAGAACGTATTATGAAAAAAAATTTCTAATTCATTGCTTCTTTTTGACTTTTATATATAATGTCATGGCTTGGGGATGATTCTGGATTCGACCGGAAGCATGGATTCCAAGGCGCATGTCGAGCTCGGTAACTCGTAAAACTGTCGACAAAAAATAGTCGCCAACGACGAAAACTACGCTTTAGCAGCTTAATAACCTGCGTAAAGCCCTCGGTTTTAAGCCTTTCTAGTGACGCTTAATTAATCCGGGGTCAGTTTTTCACTAGATCGTATGGAATCCCCCGTCTGAGGATGAAGTACTAAAGGATTAACCAGACTGTGGTGCAAGGTAGCGTGGTTGTCCGCAGCCGGTATCAAGATCGTAGACAAACCTAAACATGTAGTGCTGAAGATGAAGTCTTTTGGGACGCGGGTTCAAATCCCGCCATCTCCACCAAGATTATGAAAATTTTCACATCCCCTAAAAATGACTGCAATTGCGGTCATTTTTTGTTTTTGCCCATAGATTTACCCTTTCTTTAAAAATCTTCAGAACCAAGTTTAAAACTTGTTGAAATCTCTTTAACAAAGGTAATAATTAACGAAAACAAAATATCTTTTAATTTAAGAGTTACAAAATGTTCAAAAATTTTTACCTTATCGCATTTATATCATTGTTTGCCGTATGTTCCTGCAGTGAAGTTGACACTAAAGAAGATGCCAATACCACAGCAACGGAGCCAAGCCGTACGGTAAACACAGAAGTCAAATTACAAGACAGGCTTCCTGCAACCTGTAAAGTCGATAATAGTGACAATTTAGGATTTTGCCTTCCGGGGGATACTTTAATCTACCGTCCCGATCCTAAAAAAGAAGATCAAAAAGATACTCTTGATGTCATAGGTGATTTCTGCGCCCAGGAAAAACCGATTATTATTACCGATAAAGGACTTGCCTGTACTTTTAGAGAAAATCGTACTTATACGGCAGATCCGATTAATCAGCAGGCAATTGTCGGCAGTAACCGCACAATCGCACGTGAATACTTAAGCGCTATTGCCAAAATCCCCGGAATCAAAGAAGCAGTTAAAGGAATTTACGTCATAAAACTTGAAAGCGGCAGCAAGGATGCTCCCATCATCAGTGACAAAAATGATGTCGAGATTGAAGCCAAACTTTTGACGTTGGATTTAAAAGTCCACAGCTATATGCTAAACGACAGACTGTCAATGAGCAAATTAGGTAAAAATAATCCTTTTGCTTCAATTCTTCCCGGACTTAAGCAAGGTGATACCGTAAGAGCTTATATTGATTTTGAAGAATTCCCGGGGATTTGGAATGTATCCAACTCAATGATCGGTTTACCTTATATCTGGGAAGTTAAAATCTTGTCTGTTAATGAAAGCAATACCGAAGATACCGGCAGCTCCTCACCGGAAAATTAATCCCTCATCAACCTTGGGCTTTTCTGCCCGAGGTTTAAAATTGCGGCATAGCAAAAATTCTTTTATGCCTTTTTCATTACAATAAATAAAGTATTACGACAACTTTTCCATCTTTTACAGGCAAGAAAAATGCGGATAACTGATAATGCACTGCTTCTTTCCGTATGCATCAGCAGTTTTCTCAGCTCATTTATGGGTAATGCCATAAATGTTGCTACGCCCTTTATCGCCGCGGATTACGGAGTACCTCCTGATAATATTACTTGGGTGATAAACGCCTTCATGATCACCTCGGCTGCTTTTTTAATTCCGGCTACGGCACTTGCCAATTTTAAGGGATACCTGGCAATTTACCGTGCAGGATCAATACTTGCAGCAATTACATCCATAATTATTCCGCTTGCTCCAAACTTTTTTACTCTTATTTTATTAAGATCCTTTCAAGGAATAGCTTTTGCACTGCCGTTTTGTACCGGTATGGCCTTAATCGTCGACCGAACCGCAAAAGAACAACGAGCTTCAGCTCTTGCCTTTGTCGTGTCATCCGTTTATGCAGGAATTTCCATCGCGCCTTTATTATCAGGAGTTATTTCCGATACCGTCGGCTGGGAGCAAATTTTTGTTTTAGGTGCTTTAGGACAGACTATAGGTTATGTTTTAGCCTTAAAAGTTCCTGCAGATAAACCAATTGCTCACGGTTTTCCTTTAGTGAGGATGATCTTATGTTTTACGGCGATGACTATTTCTCTTGTAACCGTTTCATCGCTTAACATTAATCATTACGCTATTATTTTTATCTGTATTAGTATCGCTCTTATCTTTTTGTACCTGCTTGCCGAACAAAAAGCCAACCGTCCGGTTCTGCCGCTTGCTAACGTTCTCAAAAACACCGATTTCTCACTGGCATTAGCAATATCAATGTTAAATTTCATCGCAACTTTTGCCATTGCGATGCTTTTATCTTTACATCTGCAGATTGTCTGCGGCTACAATGCTACTTTTACCGGCCTTATATTAATGTCCCAACCTGTAATGATGCTTATAGGATCATCACTTAGCGCATCTTTAACCAGACGTTTCGGTGTCCATATACTAACTGTATGCGGAATGATATTGGTCACTGCAGGTTTTGTAGGTTTTACCTTTCTTAAAGTAAGCACTCCTCTCTATATGATCACCGTGCTTTTATTTATAACCGGATTCGGTACCGGAATCTTCTCGCCGCCTAATACCAATATTGTCATGAGCTCAGTACCGCGTACACAGTATGCTTTAGCCTCTTCCCTGCAGTCATTAGTACGTACTGCGGGTATGGCAATTTCAATGGCAGTCATGACTCTTATCTTAAACGCCATGATAAGCTCAGATACTCAAATTCACACCTATATTGAAGAGCTGTCGCAAGGAATTGCCTTAATGTTTAAAGTATCGGCTCTGATGTGTTTTATAACTACGCTTTTAAATCTTTATGCTTCAATTACTGCTCTTAAAAGAGAGAGGAATTAAACCTGTTTCAATTATCCTTAAGACACTACGTCCTCCGGATACGTAAACGCGATCATGAAAACAAAATTGTGCGCCCTCAAAGAGCGAACAACTTGCAAGAAAAAACAAATTATAAGTTTTAAAGCAAACACAGCGTCTGTAAATCCTCTGCTTTGATAGTTTACAGATCCTGAGATTGGACAATAGTTTCATGCAGATTACAAACTCAATTCTCAGAGATTTAAAGTAATTTCTTTACATGATCTGCTTTAGTCTTAACCACGCAAACGTATTAAATATCAAAAAACATTGATATAAGACCATAAAGAAATGGAACTTTTCATACAGTAAAATTAAATACAGGGTTATATCCGGAATTTGGTAAATTGTTCTGATATGAAAATTAAAGAAATCAAAGAAAATAAAAAACAATTTCTTCCCTTGTTATTATTAGCCGATGAGCAAGAGAGCATGATCAACCTCTATATTGATAGAGGAACAATGTATGTTTTAGACGATAACGGTATTAAAAGCGTATGTATCGTGACTGATGAAGGTAAAGGAGTTCTTGAAATCAAAAATATTGCAACCAATCCGGAAGATCAGGGAAAAGGTTACGGTAAAGCACTAATTGACTTTATTGCTGCTACATATACAGGTAAATATTCTATATTGCAGGTAGGCACAGGTGATAGCCCTTTGACAATCCCTTTTTATGAAAAATGCGGTTTTATCCGGTCGCATCGCATTAAAAACTTTTTCACAGATAATTATGATCACCCGATATATGAAGCCGGTACTCTGCTAAAAGATATGATTTATTTACAGAAAAAAAATTGACATCCTCACCGACCTAAAGGCCGATGATTCCTACTGCTGATATGAAGTGACCGATGTCAATAGCACCGCAGATAATATTTTCAAGAGATCTCTTGCCGTACTTTACGGGGCTTGACCACTCTGATATACGCGGATTGGTTACCGCAGGTCAATGGTTTCGCCGCCGGATCGCACCGTCTTTCCCGAGTTTAGTACCTTTAAAGTCAAAAAACGGCATAAGAATGCATCTTATATAAAAATTTGATTTTTTCCGTGTGGGTTATGCCGTTTTGCCCGGGTTTTCTTGAGCGAGAATTTCACTGACGGCGTTTAGCGCCGGGTCGATCATTTTGTCGGCACCTATCCTTATCTTCAGCGCTTTCTGTACTTGGTTAAGCGTGGCATAAAGCGGTAGCGGAGTTAAATCCAACGCCTGCAGTATCCGGTCGAGCTTATCGGCATTTTCTTGGCGTTCTCGTATATAGTCGTCCCTGATTTTAGCGGCATCATTAAGCTCATTCAGCGCAGCTTTGCTTCTGCCCGGTTTCACTCTTTCTTTGGTATAGATATCGTTAAATTCCGTGCAGTTGATAAACAGCGGCTCATCAGCTCCGGTCGGCAGCATCACCAGTTTAGCGGAGCTTAATGCCTGTGAGATGTCATTAAGATTAATGCTGTCGTTTATGTCGTTAAGCTTAAGCCCGATAACGCGCAGCAGGTTTAATGCCAATACGCATAACAGGCAGTGAGCATTGATATGTTCATACTCTCTGACAAACATGGGACGAAGGGAGAAGGTTGATTTCATCACCCTAAAGCAGTCTTCGATTCTCACCAGACGCTTATAGGCTCCGAGAATTTCTTCAGCCGTAAACTGCTCTTCTGCAGCAAGCCCGGCAGGTGGGGAGAATACCACGGCGGAATATCCGGCAATTGCTCTTCTTTCGGCGATAACCTCAGCTTTAAGCCCGGTGACGCGGTACATTTCTTTTTCTTTACCGGATACGCTTTCGGCCTTGGTGGCGACTAAAGAGCGCCAGCCGCTGCCGAAGGAGGTTTTAAGCAGTTTCCTTTCTTCAAGAGCTTTTTGCGCGCGGGCAACGGCGTTGTCCAACTCATAGAGGTCTTTCTTATAGCGTTTCTCACTATAGGTGAAGATAATTTTGCAGGGCTGTGTGATTAATTTCTCTTTACCGTCATCCTGTTTTACTCGAGCGGTTTTGACATAGTCACATACTTTATAACGAAACGGCTCGTCCGCAATGTCGTCAAGTCTTACAGAGCCGTCCGGAGTTTTCCAGCCGTCGGCACTCAACATCATTTCTCTTAGTTTCTTCTCTTGATAAGATACTTTCTGCGCGACGATAAATCCCAGCTCCTGCTGCTTGAGCATTTTAAGATTAAGCACGGAGTTGAGGCCGCGGTCGGCAACCACATAAGAGTTTTTGACCCGGTATTTATTCTGCAGCCGTTTAATCGCCGGCTCCAGAGTTTTAAACTCCGAAAGATTGCCGGAGAACACCGTATAGTCAAGCACCATTCCCCGGTCATCAATCACTAAGGCTATCGCAGTCAGCGGCTGAGCGAAACGGCTTTCCTTGGACGGTCCGCGCATCCGGTAAAAAGTACGGGACTCGACTTCTTCCGTCACTTCCTGTCGGAACTCTGCAGACTGCAGATATGCATCAATCTCGGATACGGAATATCCGGCTTTTTCCAAACCGCGTTTTATCTTGGCCGTATAGTTATGAATGAACTGCTCCTTGTCGTCATAAGGACTTTCAAAATAACAGTTGGTGCAATCGTAGAAAATCAAACGCGGCTCGCCCTGATAATGTACGTTAAGCTTTTTCACCGCATGGGCGAGAATGTCATCCTTGAATTTGTGCAGAAAACTTAAGGCGGCATAAATATTGTCAAGAGCAATGCCCGCTAGGGGATTATAGAGAAAAGATGATTGTGCCTGATAGGCTCCCAAATAAGATTGCGGGTCAAGTACCTTAAGTGCGGTTAAATAAAAAGCAATATCGTTGATTTTATAGGCGGAGATTGCACTTTCCGCAGCCTGCAGCCGGTCCAGCTTGTATTTAAGTCCGAATATTTGCTCCCATAACGCCTTTAACGGCAAATGTCCGTAATGCAATAACGGTGCTTTATTAAAGTGTGAGTCCAAAACCGCACTGTGCTGCAGCTTTTGTACTGCTTTAACCGCCTCGTCCCGCTGCTGCTGCGCGGTCAGCTGCCGGGAGAGCTTCTGTTTGGCATACTGTTCCTCAAGACTTGTGACAAACTGCGGATCTAACAGGTCAATACGTCCGAACTGCTTGACGGTCTTTTTATATACCTGACCGTTGACGCGGACTGATTCGACTAAAGACAAATAATAGTGCTTGCCGTTTTTACGTTTGGACAGATACATGACAGGGCCTGCGGAGAATAAACAACCTGCCTATAGTATAACACATTCCATAACCTATATAAAACCCACATAATAAAATAATTTACCGACTACAAAAATAACGCCGTGCCTTGACGGAGCGGCGTTTAAGAGATTTAAAAATCTTCAGTAACTACTAAACTCGGGTGATATACGCGGATTGGTTACCGCAGGTCACCGG
>NZ_GL831008.1 GCF_000188195.1 Succinatimonas hippei YIT 12066 | reverse complement strand
TATAGTGACAACGCATAATGATCCGGCTCACAAATCAGGAACATAGTTTTATTCTAAATACTTGATTTACGATCACATTTTTTAAATGCAATTCTGTGACTTTTAAAATGTGATAAAAAGATCAAAGTTCTTGCGAGGTTCGACTTATTATCTCTTATAAATCATAGAGTAAGGATAATAAAATATGGGTATTACCGATGACCTCGCCAAACCGATACGTCAGCTGCAGCGCAGTATTGAACTATCGGTAGTAGATCCGCGCAATCAAGCCTTAATTTCTTATCCTTTAAGTACTCTTTCGGTAATTATCGTTTTGGCAAGAATGTCCGGCTGTGAAAATATGACTGCGGCAGCGCATTTTTATGCGGAGAATAAAGAGAAGCTCAAAAAGTATATCTACGGGCTCGGAGATGAAAGTCCGACAGCGCAGACTTTACGCCGGGTACAAAGCATTCTTGACGGCAAACATGTACTTGAATATTTCTCGGAGTATTTCGTTAACTGTTGTATAGGGATAAAGACTGTCGATACGGAGCCGGAGCTTAAAGACCGTGACGTCATCAGCTGCGACGGGCAGAATATCCGGGCGACGCGCAGTACAAGCCGTGGAGATAAAAGAAAATCAACGGGTTATGACATAGTACAGATGTACAGTCATAAGTACGGCATAACCTTAAGTCAGAAAATCACCGATAAGAAGAATCATGAGGCTCAGGCGATTATTGAAATGCTGCCCATGATAAATGCAGTACACTGCATTTTCACGTGGGACGCAATCAACACGCAGCATAAAACTTTAAAGGCTGTGACGGAAGCGAGAGGAGATTTCATAGTCTGCGTAAAGAGTAATCAGGGAACTTTATATGAAGAAATCGTTACGGCCTTTGAGTACGAACTCCCCGATGAAGCGGTAAGTGCAGCCCGTACTTCAAGCGGGCACGGACGCATTGAACAAAAAGATATTGCCGTTCTTCCCGTTGAGCTTGCATTAACAAAAGAAATGCGCCGGAAGTGGCCGGATATCGCAACGGTGATATGCGTAAATACCACCCGCTATATTAAGAGCTCCGGTAAAGAGCAAACGGAAAAGCGCTATTTTATTTCTTCAATTGAGATTGATTATGACGATGAAGATTATGCTTCACAGATACAGGATGTTATTTTATTAAGATGGCAGGTAGAGGTAAGTCATTGGTATTTGGATATGTGCTTTATGCAGGACCGGTTGCCGCTCAGAAACCGTGATTACATTAACAATCATACTTACTTTACTAAGATGGCATTTAACATTCTAAGCTATGTCAAAAATCACTGTCCTGAAGATAGACAGGGACGGACACCGTCTATGGCAAGCCTGCAGTATGCCTGCCGGGATGCCGAAACGGCAATAAGATTCTGCATGGCTTATGTTACGCAGGACAAGCGTTACTTTTTGGAGGATGAAAGGCTATATCTTTTAAAGATACTGAAAAGGCCGGCAATAAAAGATGATTATGTGGAGCCCAAACCGGAGATTCCGGAAAACGGAATGGCACGCCTTGCCATGTTGGGAAGAAAAGGTATAAAAGCCCACGGTTAAAAATTAAAAAGTTTTAAGCACTGTGCTCTAAACAAGCGCAGAGATATCTATTGTCACGACAAAAAGATCCGCGCAAAACAATTAGCTTCGATCATTTATTTATCTTTATATTCACGGAATAAGCGTTTGTGATAATCTTCACATGAAGTTGTCGCCATA
>NZ_GL831007.1 GCF_000188195.1 Succinatimonas hippei YIT 12066 | reverse complement strand
TGTTAAATATTATTAAAGAAGATCTGAGATCTTAGGAGAAAGATCAGAGCTAAAAATACAAAGCTCTGTTCCGATTTTGTCTGAGATGATTTTCATCTTCCAACCTCACGGAGCCGGATCAACTTTCCGCTCTGCTTTATCTTTTTACGTCATTTTGTTTCCCGACTGCGGTTATGTACTATAAGCCTCCTTATTGGGCAAGGAGGATAAACATATGCCGCGCAGTACTTACATTCCGGTAAAGAGCCGGACCATCGGTCGAGGAAAACATATGGACAGCGTAGTTTTAAAGAAAGTTTTATTATTCGCCTGCAGTCATCGTCCGTGCGAGTTGGAAAAAGTAATGGGGTTAAAGCACGGTACTGCCGTAAGAGCATGTGCCAAGGTACGTGAACTGTGTTTAACGCAGGAGAAAATCGGAGCAATGACTCCGTCTCAGGTCGCCGGGCTCTATTACGCGCGTAAAAATGCCGCCAAGGCAACGACCGGTCAAGAGAAAATCATGCCGGATTTAACTCTGCTGCAGGAGAAATGGCAGATGACCCGTCCGCAGAGCAGCATGCCGCGTGAAAGAAAGTTGGCGTTAACTCTGCAGCTTATTGTGGAAAAGTATTATTTTGAACTGCCGGAGAATGTAGAGCAGCAAACAAGGGGTAAGGTATTTTTATCAGAAAGTCATGTTCTGCGTTTATGGCGTACCTATCGTCGTCAACAGGTGGCTCCTGCCTATAGAGTTCCCCATGTGCCCGGCAAAGAAGCGGAATATGATTTCTGCGGAGTCAAACTGCGTTATTACCGGGGACAATAAGCCTCAGGAGGCGACTGTTATGGTCGGAGTTTTGCCGGCATCGGGACATTTCTACGTTAAAGCAATTGCCGACCAATCTCTGCCGCAGGTATGCACCGCCGTTGCCGACAGCTTCAGGTATTGGGGCGGCTGTCCCGAGGTTATCCGCGTCGACAACTTCAAAGCGGCAGTCACTAAAGCCTCCCGTTACGGCGGTGAGGTCAACGCCGATTTTGCCGCCATGGC
>NZ_GL831006.1 GCF_000188195.1 Succinatimonas hippei YIT 12066 | reverse complement strand
GGACGGGGTTTTAGCCGCTGCTCTTTTTTGATAAAGTTTACTGATTATAGCTGTATATTATTGCATAAAGCGCCATTTAAATTAAGACAAGATTTTGAAATTAAAAGAATTATTGATAATTAACCACTTATCTTTCAGACAAAAAGAAGGTGACTTTTTAGTCACCCTCTGAATCCTTTTTAATGAGTTATTTTAAGCTGTCTTTATAGAACTTAATGATTTTATCAAACGGGATTTTTTCAAGATTATCATATAAATCAGTATGATTTGCACCGGGAATAATCATAAGTTCTTTATTGTCGCCTTTTAATTTTTTGAAAGTATCTTCACTAAAATAACGTGAATGTGCTTTTTCGCCGTGAATTAAGAGTACCGGGCTCTTAATTTCGTCGGCATAAGACAAAATTGGCATATTGATAAAAGACAGTGACGAGGTTTTATTCCATCCGCCGTTTGAGTTTAAAGAGCGGGGATGATATCCGCGTGAAGTTTTGTAATAAGCATAATAGTCTTTAACAAATTGCGGAGCGTCCTTAGGAAGAACGTCAGGAAGACCTCCAGCTAATGCATAAGTGCCGTTTTTGTAGTCTTCAGTACGCTGTGTGTTTAACTGTTCTTTTAATGAATAGCGTCCCTCTGCATCCATAGAATCAAAATAACCGTTGGCGGTTACGCGGCTCATGTCATACATGGTGGCGGCGACGGTTGCTTTTATGCGGGTGTCTATTGCTGCTGCGTTAACAGCCATTCCGCCCCAGCCGCATATGCCTAAGATGCCGATTTTATCGGGATCAATCAGATCGTTTGTTGAAAGAAAATCAACAGTAGCACTGAAGTCTTCGGTATTAATGTCAGGAGAGGCAACGTAACGCGGCATTCCTCCGCTTTCTCCGGTAAACGAAGGATCAAAAGCTATGGTTACAAATCCGTTTTCTGCAAGAGTTTGGGCGTAGAGTCCTGACGCTTGTTCTTTTACCGCTCCAAAAGGACCGCTTACGGCAATAGCAGGAAGTTTTCCTTGGGCGTTTTTAGGAACGTACATATCGGCAACTAGAGTTATACCGTAGCGATTGTGAAAGGTAACTTTGCTGTGATTGACCTTATCGCTTTTAGGGAATACTTTATCCCACTTGGTTTCAAGTTTGATATTTTCTTGCATATTGATACCTGATGCGTAGTTGTTGTCAATTTGGCTTGAACAGCCGGAAATCGCGACGGCAGCAGCTGCTGTACAGAAAATTTTAAAAGACCTGTTCATGTTTTTTCCTCTTCATTTGTTTGAAATCAATTACTTTTTTGGAGATTGCCAATTAAAAAATCAAGACAGTCAATTTGCCTTTGTCTAAAGTGCAGACATTCAAGCAGATGTCGCCTTTGTTCTTTTAAAAGGTTTAACTGTGCAGGAACCTTTCCGCTTGCATTTAGTTTTAAGAATTTATCTATTTGTTGATTATCGCAGCCTGCGTCAATAAGGTTGCGTCGCAGTAATAAGTCTTCAAGCATGATTGCTGCTCCTTCTTTATTTAAAAATATAGTTTTTATCTGGTGAAATAGCTAATACTTTGTTTTAATTTCATGTTATGTTTAAAGAGCATTTCAAAAGAGGTGTTTTATGCTTGAATTTAGAGTCTTAAGATATTTTTTGGCTATTGCACGTGAAGGCAACATCACACGGGCAGCAAACACACTTCATGTCACACAGCCGACATTGTCTCGTCAAATACAAGAACTTGAAGATAGGCTCGGTCATAAATTATTTATTCGTTCAAGCCATAGCGTTGCTTTGACTGAAGAAGGAATTTTACTTAGAAAACGAGCTGAAGAAATATTGGATTTAGTATATAAAACAGAGGCAGAGTTTGATAATTATCATGATGAAATTGCAGGCGACGTGTATGTCGGCGGAGGTGAAACTGTTGCTATAAGTTTCGTGGCTGACGTTATAAACGAACTTATAAGCGCTTATCCTAAAATGCATTTTCATTTATATAGCGGAAATGCTTCTGACGTGACCTATAGGCTTGATCGCGGTCTTATAGATTTTGGAATTTTGATTGAGCCTGCGGATATTTCAAAATATGACTATGTACGTTTGCCCTCTAGCGATAAATGGGGCGTTATTATGAAAAAAGATTGTCATTTGGCTCATAAGGAATTTATTGAAAAAACCGATCTTATTGGGTTGCCGCTTATCATGTCGCGACAGGCAATTGATGCTAAAGAGGACAACAATTTTATTAGATGGTTCGGTGATGATTTTGAAAAATTGAACATAATCGCTACGTTCAATTTATTGTTTAATGCGGCAATGCTTGTGAAAAGCGGAAGCGGGTACATTGTGTCAATCGATAATATTATAAATACTGGTGATGACAGCGAGTTATGTTTTGTACCGTTAAAACCTGAGCTTAAATCAGGTTTGGTTTTAGTATGGAAAAAATATCAGGTATTCTCGCCTGCCGCTTTGGTGTTCCTGCAAACGCTTAAAAATCGTTTATAAAAGTGCTATCTTAACGAAGTTATATTTTAAATTGCGGTAAAAAAGTAAGCAGGCTTTTTGTTTTAATTTTTAGTTTAGAGAGTTTTTTATGTTGCAGCAACTCAGCGTGGGCCTTATCTTCTTTGGTGCCATGCTCATTAATGCCATTACGGGTTTTGCCGGTAATCTTTTGGCAATGCCCGGAACCATTCAGTTAATCGGAATGACTGATGCCAAAGTAGTATCGACAATTGTAGGTTTATTCTCTTGCTTTATTATTGCGATGGTGGGGATTAGGAGCGTAGTTTGGCATGAAGTTTTAAAAATCACGCTGTTTATGATCCCGGGTATCGCTATAGGCTTTTATCTTTTTTATACACTTGATTTAAGTTTTTTACTTTATATATACGGAACAGTCATTGTCTTAATAGCTGTTAAGAGTTTCTTTACGAAGCAAGGACAATATAACATGTCCTTGCCGGTTTTCTTGTTGGTGATGATGTGTGCAGGTTTGATGCAGGGACTCTTTGTGTCGGGAGGAGCCTTTGTTGTAATTTATGCGGTGCATACTTTTAAAAGCAAAGAGGAGTTCAGAGCTACTCTTTCTGTATTGTGGGTAGTATTGAATACTATATTGCTTATACAGGAAGGAATTGTCGGGGAAATAACTCCGCAAAATTCTCTATTGAGTTTTTATATATTAATTCCATCTTTGCTTGGAGTGTATTTAGGTAACAGACTTCATCACAAAATAAGCGGTAAAGGTTTTTTGCTTTTATCCAATATATTGTTGCTGGTTTCAGGTATTGTCTGTTTCTTTAAAGTTTAGTTTTTTATAGGTCTTTTTGGGCTTGGATAAATAAATATTTAAGATAAAAACTGCAGACGTGTATAGAAATATCCAAACAATAAAGGCAAAAGAAATTTGTATGAAAGTAGCGTTAGTAAAAACTTTGCCGATAAGAAAGTTTGGTAAAGCCGATCCGACATAAGCCATAAAATATAAAAATGAGATAATATCGGCGCGTTCCGTGACTGCCGAGCCGGCTAATAGTATTTTTAATAATAAAGACAATCCGGCTCCGATTAAAAAACTTAGTAAAGTCAAGGTAATAAAAAAGATAACAACGTGCGGATAAGCTATGGTTAAAAACATCATGCTGCCGATTATAAAAGTAAGCGGCATGATAAGCTTTAACGATTTGGCTGGGTTTAATCCTCCTACAGTAAAACCGCCTACTGCGTTCGGCAGTGTTACGGTAAGGTAAATGATTGCAGTAAGCAAGATAACGTTATCTTGATCGTTAAACAATAAAAGAGCTATTTTTGAGCTTAAAGCCTGAAAAAAAGAAGTCTGTCCCCAGCTGCCTATGTAGCCTATAGCTGCCATAATAAAAAAAGCAGTTTTTCCTTTAGGCAGTTTGAAGGTAGGTGAAAGTACGGTTATAAGCTTTTTTACTGAAAATTTAGTATTAAGACTTTCTTTTGAAAGACAGATTAAAACAGCAAGAAAGACAGTAAAACCTAAAAATATTTCAAAAAGTCTGTCAGCGCTTATAAGATTAAAGTTAACTCCGATACCGGCAATAAGCGATCCTGTCATTAAACCCAACGAAGCTCCGGCTACGCTCATGGCAGTACCGAGCCATTCTTTTCCGGGAGGGGCTGAATCCACCGCCCAGCTCATCGCCGATCCTGTAATAATGCCGCAGTATATGCCTTGTATAAAGCGTCCTGCATTCAAGAAAAATACATTTGTACAGTCAATAAAAAATATTGTTGACACAAATGCGCAGATTAAAGCGCAAAGTACTGCTTTTTTACGTCCCAGAGCATTTGATAGTTTTGCTAAAAACAATAAAGAAACGATGCAGCCTAAAAAGTAGGAAAGCATGGTAACGGCAAGTTGGGCTGAGCTCATATTAAGTTCTTTAGCCCATAATGCCATTAAAGATATGGGCATGGATGTTGCTATAAAACAACTTATAACGGCAAGAGATGAACTTATAAAGGTAAGAATATTGGCAGATGACTTGGACATAATTTTGTTTTTACTTTGATTTTGCGGACGCAATTATCTGCCTAAAAGAAAGACTTTAAAAGAGGAAAAATTTATTTTTTACAAAATTTTTATTTTGTAAGTAAGAAAAATTTTAGATTTGAAATCTTTTAGTAACAGCTGCTATGTTTCTGCTAATAATTTTTGTGTAAATTGTGTCGGATGATAAGTTTGCAAAGTAAGGGGCTTGAAAATGCAATTAAAGTTATTGTTAATAAGTTGTATTGCTTCGGCACTGGTGATTGCTTGTAGTGAAACAGTAAGCCTTGAGGGCAGATGGGTGGAGCCGATTCCGGGAATGGAAAATAAAATTCAGGGAATAGAGCTTGCAAAAGGCGGACAAGCTTCTTCTATCAATATGGCAACTTTACAGTATGAAAAATGGGATCAACAGGGAAATAAGTTGATTCTATCAGGTAAAAGTATCGGTAATGGACAGAGCGGAGATTTCACCGATATCTTAACTATTGAAAAAGTTACAGATAATGAGCTTGTTTTAAAAAAGGGAAATTTGAATATAACTTATCATAGACAGCAGTAATGTCTTAAAAATATAGTAAGTTTTTAAAAGCGCTGCTTAATTTTGAAGCAGCGCTTTATTGCGTTTTATGCAATTTTAAATTTTAAGCTTTAAAATTTGCAGTAAAGTAGGTAAGTACTCCGCCTGAAAGATTATAAGTCTTAAAGCCGTAGGCATTTAAAATTCTGCAGGCGTTATAGCCTCTGATGCCTACGGCACAGGTAATGACTATTTCTTTATCTTTATTGAGCGTATTTAAATTTTGGCGCAGGCTGTCAAGCGGCAGATTGATAAATCCCGGAATATGACGCTGTTTAAATTCATCAGGAGTTCGAACATCAATAAAAATCGCGTCTTTAAAACGAGTATTTAATTCGTCAAAGCGCGCCGTCTTAACTAAACCGTCGCGTATATTTTCAAGTATGCAGCCGGCGTAATTAATTCCGTCTCTGGCAGAACTAAACGGCGGAGCATAAACTTGCTCGTGATATGCCAGATCGTCAATCGAGCCGTTTTTGCTTAAATAAGCACTCATGATCTCAATACGTTTGGCAGCTTCCGATCCGACAGCCTGCGCGCCTAATAACTTAAAGCTTTTTTTGTCATAAATGACTTTAAGATGGCATTGTGCGGCATTTGGATAATAACCTGCGTGTTGATTAGGATGCAGCCAAACGGCATCACAATCGACTTTTCCTTTTAGTGATCTTTCATTTAAACCGACGCTTGCTGCTTCAATGCCGAATACTTTAACGATGCTGGCCCCCATTGCTCCTTTATAGGGAAAAACCTGCAAATCTTTATTTAATCTGTTTTTAGCAAGATGAGAACACAGGACTCGGGCCTGTTTGTTTGCTGGTCCTGCAAGGGCAATAGATGTTTTACCGCCTAAAAGCGGATCGTTAATTTCAACTGCGTCACCTAAAGCGTAGATGTTAGGATCGCTTGTTTGCATAAAGTCGTTGACTTTGATAAATTCGCGATCGTTTAAAGACAGACCGGCTTCTTTTGCAAGCACTGAATTAGGTCTGCCGCCAATAGCAAGAATTATTGCGTCAAATAAAAAAGTACCGTCTTTAAATTCGGCTTTAAGAATATCGCCATCATGAGAGATGCCGGTAATAGGAGAGTTTAGTTTAAGCCTGACTCCGTGAGCTTTTAGTTCCTGATGCACAAACTGCGCCATTTCAAAGTCAAACGGCGGCAATACTTGAGGAGCTCCTTCGGCAAGGGTTACTTCAATGCCGATGTGATTTAAGTTTTCTGCACATTCAAGACCGATAAAGCCTCCGCCTACGACAAGTACTTTTTTAGCATTACGACTTTTAATTCGTGCTTTTATCGCGTCAACATCAGGGACGGTTCTTAGGGTAAAAACACCATCAATACCTGATGCAAAAGGCGGAACGATGGCATTGCTTCCCGGAGATAAAATCAAAACGTCATAATTTAAAGTAAAAGTTTTTTCTTTATCCTGTAAGTTGACGTATTTATTATTGCGATTGATTGACGTTACTGTTGTGTTATCAAGAACGTTTATGTTGAAACGCTTTTCAAAAAGTTTCTTGTCAGCAACAAAAAGGTTGTCCCTGTCAGCGATTACGTCTGATAAAAAATAGGGTAAACCGCAGTTGGCAAAAGAAACATAAGGACCTTTTTCTATAATGGTGATCTTGGCGTTTTCATCAAGACGACGCAGTCTTGCCGCACATGCAGCGCCGCCGGCAACACCGCCTACAATTAATATCTGCATATTTAATCTTCCTTATTGTGATGACAGGATAATTATAGGCGCGTCTTTAGTACATAAAAGTAAAAAAGTACTTTTTTATCGTTAAATTAATTTCCGATCTTTTTTTCTAATAATACTAAGTTAACCCCGTCAATTCCGTTAAAAGCACAGGGAACAATGCCTATCTCTTTATAACCGAGCTTTTTATAAAGGTTTCTGGCGTTGGTGTTTTTGGCATTGGTATCCATGCGCAGATAGGGACATCCTTGTTCAAGGGAATATTTTTCATAAAACTCTACAAAAGCTTTGCCAAGACCTGATTTTTGTCCCTTAGGATCGATAACCAAGGTATGCATTACCATTACTTTGTTGTCAGGAACTTTATATTCCCAATTTCCGTCTGCGTATACGTCAACCTGCTGCTGATTTAAAATGGCACTGCCGACTATGTTTCCGTCTTTTTCTGCTACAAACAAATCATCTCTTTTTAGTGCTTCTAAAGCGGTTTCTTTTTCAGGATATACGCCTCTTTGCCAACCGATGGTGACTAAGCCTTGTTCTTCAGCTGTATGGATGGCGGCATAAATGTCAGCTATTGCGTCAATATCTTTAGCTTCTGCTTTGCGGATATTTAAAGTCATTTTCTGTTTCCTTAAAAAAATATGGAAAACATTGGAGTTATGAGATTTTGATATTAAGAAAAACTAAAGCTAAATTCAATCAAGTTAAGGTAAAAGCTGTAGAAACAAAAAATCCCAAGGTTCAAAAGTCCCCCGGGATTTTTGAGGAGAAAATCGCTTTGTTATTATTTTGCGGTTACTTCATTTACCATGCCAAAAGCGTTTAAGGTTTTAGGGAAACCGATATAAGGAACCATAACCACTAATGCATCAATAAGCATTTGACGAGTATTGCCTACGGAGATGTTTCCGGCAGCATGAGCTTTAACCTGCGGTTCGCATCCGCCTAATGCGCTGATGTAAACGAAAGTCAAAAACTCGCGTTCTTTTAAAGTTAAACCGGTTCTGGTATAGGTATCACCGAAACAAAACCCGGTTAAAAGATCGATTGAAAGATGCTTTTCGTCTTCTTTGGCGGCTTTATGCATAGCATCGATTCCGCTGCCGAAAATTCCTTTCTGCACTTTAAGACCTTCGTTAAAACGGTTGTCATCATTTACGGTAATGGCAGAAGGCAAAGGTAAAGCAATGCCGGCTTTTTCGCATTCCTGCATAAAAACTTTTTCTGCTCTTGTGATGTAAGACATTCCGACATAAGCCATGCCTTGATAAATGGTTTCACGAATTTCAACAGGAGCGACTCCGTCCTTCAATGCTTTAGCGATATTTAGCGAAAGCAGATCTTCATCGCCTAAAGTGCTTAAAGTCGCAATAGTGACTAGAGACTGCATTTTAGGAGAAAGAGAAACATAATTCGGGGTCTCTTTTGTGGTTACTCTGTTTAAAATTTGATAAAGCTCGGTATCGTTGTTTTGAGCCATTACTGTTCCTCCGCACATAACTGCAGCAGTTAGGAAAGCCGCAGCCATAAGTTGTGAAAGTTTTGTCATACTATGTACCTTTAGTTAGGTTCAGACATAAAGTCTTTGTCCGATACGGGTTCAAGCCAGGTTGATTTATTGTTGGGCACATTAGTTTCAACGGAAATATGAGTCATCCAGGTATCAATACCGCCGCCGTGCCAGTGCTCGACATCAGGCGGAATACGCACGACATCGCCTTTTTTAATGATTTGAACTGATTTACCGCGTTCTTGATAGCGACCTTCTCCGCTTAAAACCAATAAAATTTGGCCGCCCGAATGCTTGTGCCAATTCGTACGAGTTTTTGGCTCAAAAGTCACGTTGCCGATAGGTGCGTTAAATACTGCATCGTTTTCTGACAACATGGTTAAATAAGAAGTACCGGTAAAGAATTTGCCGTAAGGATTGATTTCGCCCTGAGCAAAGACAGTATCAATGGGTGCCTTATTCATATTTGCTTCTCCTGCTAAGACCGCGCTACTTGCTAAAAAGGATGAGCAAAGCAGTAATGGAATAAATTTTTTCATAACTGTGTCCTCAATGTTTGTTTACTAAATTAAATGTATATAAATTTTTATCTATCGTAAAATACTATATTTATATTGATATTTATGCTTTTTAGGTATTAAACTTTTTAATTTCGATTTCGTTGCTTATATTCATGCTTTTTAAGCATGCGTATGGATAAAAACAAAGTATTTGTATAAATCCCGGATCGCCGTAATTTAAATATAGTATAAA
>NZ_GL831005.1 GCF_000188195.1 Succinatimonas hippei YIT 12066 | reverse complement strand
TGTCGAATTTAAAAATAAACAATATTCCAAGAATGCTTATCAAACTGTAAATAATCTCTTTTATCTGCAGTTTTCTTTTTAACAATAAAGGTTCAAGCAAAGAGGTGAAAAATCCCATACTTGAAAGGCAGATCACGGCAATTGAAACATTGGCAAACTTAATCGATCCGTAAAAGAAGATCCAATGAATGCCTAAAAGTGTGCCTAAAGCAATAATTTTTACGTAATTTTTAGCCGGGATTTTTATAAGATTTTTGGTAATAAGGAGAAAGCAAAAGAACATTGCTGCGGTAAAGATGGAGCGGTAGCCGGATAAAACAAAAGAATCAAGCTCAATAAGTTTGCCTAAAATTCCGGTGAAACCTGCGATTAATATTGAAAGATGCAGACGCAGCAGAGCACTGCTTACCATTGTTTATTTCCTTTTTTAGTTATGTTTTTTTATGTCATTTTAGAGCAAAATATTTAAGAAAAAAACTTAGCATGCGGTGTGGACTTAAGGTTGTATTGCGACAACAAATGACGGCTTTTAAGTTATAATTACTTAGTTGGAAACATTTCCTTTTTCTTTTTTAGTCAAAGCATAGTTAAGGAAAAATCATGCGTATTATTTTATTAGGACCTCCGGGTGCAGGAAAGGGCACTCAAGCTCAAACCATTACCAAAGAATTTTCTATTCCTCAGATCTCCACCGGAGATATGCTTCGTGCTGCGATTAAAGAAGGAACCGAACTTGGCAAACAGGCTAAAGCCGTAATGGATGCCGGAAAGCTCGTATCTGATGACATTATTTTAGGTCTGGTAAAAGAGCGTATTGCTAAAGAAGACTGCAAGAACGGATTCTTGTTTGACGGTTTCCCGCGCACTATTCCTCAGGCTCAGGCCTTGGTTGATGCAGATATTACCATTGATGCTGTTGTTGAACTGCAGGTCCCTGATGAGAAGATTGTTAAGCGTATGAGCGGACGCCGCGTACATTTGGCTTCAGGTCGTACTTACCATATTGTTTATAATCCGCCTAAAGTTGAGGGCAAAGATGACGTAACCGGTGAGGATTTGGTTATTCGTCCTGACGATGAAGAGTCTACCGTTCGTTCACGCCTTGAGGTCTACCATAAACAGACTGAGCCTTTGGTTGATTTTTATAAGGATTTGGCTGCTCAGGGAAAAACGGCATATTTTGCAATCGATGCTGATCGCCCTGTTGAGGTTATTGCTAATGAGATTGTAGCAAAACTCCGCGGTTAATCTCCTCCTTTTTGCAGATCCTGGGTTGACAGGATCTGCTCCTTCTCATCCTTTAAAATATATTCTGTTTTTCTTTGCGACTCGTCTCGTGGATATCTGTCTTGCTTGATGCTACAATGCAGACACATCTTATTGTTTATATTTTGATTTAGAACCCATTGATTATCATGAAAAACTTTGTTTTGGCTTTAGGCATTACGGTGCTTACGTGTTCAATTTCTTTTGCGGAAGATCTTTATGACTATAGTCTGCCGTGCCCGAGTTTTTGGTCGGTGCAGCCCAACCCCAGTGTTGAGAATTCATTAAGTTATATTCATGACAACGGAGATATTGCAGTTACCGTAACTTATGTGGCAGGTAGTGCCGGTAACGTCGGTGCTCAAGCGTATTCAAGAGTGGCAGCAGAACAATTAAAATGCGATATGCCGGTTCGTTCTAATTTAATTGAAGATGCTTGGTCTTTTTATTGCTCGGATATCGGAGTTGAGGGCGTAGTTTACGGTGATGCAGGAGATTTGGTTTTATTATCTATTTCAGGACGAAATGATAAGACAGAGCCGGCTCTTGAAGATTTTGTGCGCTTTTTAGCAGATCAGGCTAAACGATAATTGTCTTTGAAATCTGTAATTAATTTTAGTCGGAGCCGGATACTCCTTTTTGTGCATTTCCGGATATTTAATAAGATCTATGGTTTCCGGAAGGCAAATATATTTAAAATATTAATTAGGTTAATTTAACTTGCTATTTGTTTTCTTTATTTTATGAGCGATATTTTTTTACAAATGGCGATTTTATTTATTATTATCGCCGTAGGTTTTTTATCGCATAAAAGCAGAATTCAGTACACCGATTTTGATAGAGCTTTGTCGCGCTTTATCATTAATATTTCCTGTCCGGCTTTAGTTTTATCTTCCGTTATGGGAGAAAATCTTCCCGATCCTGATTTAGTCGTACCTCTAGGCATTGTCGGTATTGCCTCGTATGCGTTGGTAATGCTTATCTCCATTCCCGGATCGAGGCTGTTTACACGGAACAAAGCTGATTTAGGCGTGTATTCTTTTATGCTGGTTTTCGGCAATGTCGGGTTTATCGGATATCCTGTAGTTGCTGCACTGTTTGGTCATGAAGCTATATTTTTTGCAGCCGTGCTGAATTTTGCCAATTCATTATTTATTTTTTCACTTGGCATGTTTTTTGTAAGCGGCGGTCAGCAGAAACTTCATTTTGACTATAAATTTTTAATAAATCCGATTATGATCGCCACATATTTATCTATTCTTATTGTTTGCTTTGAAATTAAGGATTTTCCGATAATTCTAAGTGAGCCTTTGAAAATGATCGGAAGTATTACCGTTCCAGGTGCTTTGCTTATTATCGGATCTTCCATAGCGCAAATACCGTTAAAAAAGATGTGCGGAAATATTGGTATTTACGCAATGTGTGCAATGCGTCTTCTTTTTCTTCCTTTTATTGTCTACGGTTTAACTTTGCTATTAACCGACTCAAAAACTATTATCACCGTTAATACAGTGTTGTTTGCAATGCCGGTAGCAACACTTGGCACTATGTTTTGCCTAATAAACAAAAGGGATGATTCACTTGTAACCCAGGGTATTTTTATCTCAACTATTGCTTCAATGCTTACGATCCCGTGTGTTTACGCATTAGTAAATCATTTAAATGATTTATTGGGAATTTAAGCATGGATTGAGTTAACCCTTAAAATCCGTAATGACTCCTTATATGTACCTAATCGGAGTGCCGATAAAATTAACATTCTGTGTTACTTGAATTAGATTTGAGAACGCTGTCGCTTTATGTCATGCTTAATCGAGGACAAAAGAACAGAAGATGAGAAAGTGCTCAGACAAAATGATTGACGCAACGATAAGAGTTGTTGACGGTGCACTGTTTTCTAAAAACCAGCTCAATCGTTTTTTATCCCACATTGAGCAGTAATTTTTAGGATTATT
>NZ_GL831004.1:1245-1665 GCF_000188195.1 Succinatimonas hippei YIT 12066 | reverse complement strand
TTCCCGAGCCTTCAAGTCTGCGGTATAAAAAAGCATACAGTGTAAGAGCGATGAATTCGATAAAGCATTTATCGCACAATGAATCTTCGGAGCTGACACGCAGGCGCTTTAACTGCATGCGGGTTTTGAGCGTAGCGAAAGTATCTTCGATGCACTTGCGGCGGGTATAGGCCCGATAGGCGACATCGGCATATTTGATATGGTCGGAAACGGTAAGATAGATGCCGGCATTTTTAATGACGTTATTATATGCGCCGGTATCAAGAATCGGCTCGTGCTTGTCATTAAGGATAAGCACACCGGTATCTTTATCGGTACAGTAATTGGAGTAAAGAAAAGCCTGCTCTTGAGCGGTCAGGATTTGCTTATGCATAAAGAGCTCTTTTACTTCTTTAAGCCGGCGCTGATAATGGTCGATTT
>NZ_GL831004.1:1031-1235 GCF_000188195.1 Succinatimonas hippei YIT 12066 | reverse complement strand
TAAGAATCGGCTCGTGCTTGTCATTAAGGATAAGCTCACCGGTGTTTTTATCGGTAAGGTAATGGGTATAAAGAAAGGACTTGTTAAAGACGGAAAAATACCGTGAGGATGTCGGTAATCTTGCAAGCTTCACGGGAATAATAGGTCACGGGCGTTGGCGATAATTGTGGATCCGTAAAGAGCTGATAGAGGCGGTGCAAAGCA
>NZ_GL831004.1:0-1021 GCF_000188195.1 Succinatimonas hippei YIT 12066 | reverse complement strand
CTTTAAGCCGGCGCTGATAATGGTCGATTTGTGCCCCCGATGCTTCGTGATTATAAAAAACATGAACATATGCCTTATGTTTGCTGCCGGCAACGGCAGTTTGCTCTTTACAGGTATATACGTTTTGCCCGCAGCGTAAATCAAAGAGATTGTCCCGAGTGAAGGCGAGCAGAGCTTCATCAATATATTGTTGATAGCCGGTGCATTTCTCATACGGTACGCACATCAGGAAGTGATAGCCTTTATCTGTAATTACGGCCATATTGGCGGCACTGAAGAATCCGCGGTCGGCAACGGCGACGAAAGAATGCACGCCGAGGTTTAACAGCAGTTCAAAAGTATTGACGCATTCGGACACGTCGGGTATCGAGCCGTTGAAGTACTGATAATATAAAGGACGGGAGCTGTCTTCGTCAGTTATCATCATGACATTGATTTGCGGCAGGACTTCATCCTGTTTATTACGTCCGTAAGCGGCGTCGTTGAGCTCGGCATAAGTACTGACAGAAGTGGAATCCAAAGCCCACATTCTTCTTTTGGATAATAAGTGTCTTTTAGTCAATGCCGTCGGATACAACTCTTCCGCCGCTGCCGGCATCCTATAACTGCGGGCAAATGCTCCCAGTCTTGAAAGTTTGGCGTCCGGCTCCATCACCATATAGTAGGCAGCTGACAACAGCTGCCGATAATGTCCGGCAAATACTTGTTCAAGACACTCAAGCAGTACGTCGCGCTTTAACAACTCATCCAATACTAAAGACATACCGATGCTCGTACAGGTGATGTGCGGCAGTGCGTAAAGCTCCTCATCAGGATTGAGCAGAGCAAACACCAGCCGGTATTTACCGGAGGAAACTGCATCTTCAGCAACGGTACGGGATACGGAAAACTTATTAAGCTGCGGATGGACGCGGAGAAAATCAGGTGAGAACTTAATAATGCCGACGCCTTCTTTATTGTCAATACGCCCGACGGTCTTGGTATGAGTGAATAATCTAATTAAAAAAGATCAGCGATCCAC
>NZ_GL831003.1 GCF_000188195.1 Succinatimonas hippei YIT 12066 | reverse complement strand
ATCATCGGCCTTTAGGCCGGTGAGGATGTCAAAGCACATTAAAAAGTACTTCTATAAAGTTAGAGTAGGGGTATAATAGTTGCTTACAGGTTATTAAAATAACTTTTAGCTAATTAAAATTTTTATTGGGTAACTGGATTAGCTATGTTCAAGGATTTTTTGCATAAACTCGGCCTCCCTACGGATAAGGCTTCCTATATTTTGAATGAAGTTGAAGTTGCTCATTTTATTCAAGGACGCGTCAGGGTTATATATCCGAAGCTAAAGCATGACGATGACCTTTATTTGAAAGTCAAAAGAGAATTAAGCTCCATTAAGGAGTTATCGGAATTTACGATTAACCGAATAACAGGTTCCGTTGTACTTAAATATGATCCGCAAAAAATAAAGCCGAATACTTTTTTAGCCGAGCTTTTAAACGGGGCCTGTGCAAAGTATACCCGTAAAGGAGTTAAAAAATGAATGTTCCGGGAGTCAATTTGGGAATGAGGGTTGGAGAATCATTAGGTAAATTGTTTTTTTCCGGTAATAGCGGAATGGTTATTGTCCACCGAATTCCCGGACGCCGCCGCTATGTTTGCAAAGTTCTTAAAAACGAAAAGGCAGCGTGTCTGCACCTTGAAGAGTTGATTCAATCTTTTCCCGGAATTATGAAAGCCACGGTAAACCCTGTGACGGGAAGCGTAATCGTAGTTTATGACCAAAGTGAAAAGGTGATTGATGCTCTTTTTGACAGTATGTCACATGCTCTTGCCGGAAAACATGCCGTGCATGAACTTACGGTTATACCGACCGGAATTTTAACTGTCGGAGATAATATCAACGACTCTCTACGGTCGCTGCGCGACAGCGTACGAGGCTTTTTCAATCACTCCGAGCCTATGTTTTTAAGCAGAATGCTCGGTTTGGCTTTATTCTCATACGGACTTATCCGTATTCTTTATCGCGGAGATCGTCCCGCCGGACCGCAATTGTTTTGGTGGGGCTTAGGCTTGTTGTTAAGACAGTCTCATCCGGATCCTAAAAAAGTTTTTGCGGCAAATTTAGAAGAAAAAAATCAATAAGAAGGCATTTATGTCTGTTTTTAAATATCCGTTTCCTAATCATTATGATTACATGGAGCGTTGTGTTTTAGAAGCTAAAGCAAGAAGGCTTGCAGGTGTTAATGCGGCAATTTTTGACGGCAGCTGCGTGAAGTTATGGGTAAAACCCGGACAAAACTATGTGCGATTGGGACTTAGTTTATCAAAACTTATCGGCAGCGACTTGCTTGCGACGGGAAAAGAGGTGATTAAACACGGAGTGTCTCAGCTTAAAGTCAAAAAAGAAAATGTTGATATCGGATTAGAGCTTATAAGTCATCGCAACAGTGCTTTGCTTTCTTTAGCTGCAATGGGGCTTTTTTCTGTGGTAAAGAAGGTAAGTCCTACCGTTTATTCTTCATTGCTGATTTTTCGCAGTTTGGGCGTGCTTGTCATGGCACGTGATCTGATAAAAGGCGGTATAAAGGATGCTGTAAAGGAAAAAAGGCCCAATGCCGATACTCTGACCGTTACTGCCGTTTTGGCTTCGGTGGCGGCAGGGCGCCCCGAATCAAGTATGAGTCTGCTTGCTCTATCCAATTTTGCCGAAATGCTGACGGTTATGGCAGCTCAAAGAGCACGCAAGAATATCTCAAGTCTGGTTGCTCTTGATGTACAGGAAGTATGGGTTCATGACGAAAACGGCGCCGAGGTGAAAATGCCGGTAGAGAAGGTAAAGCCCGGCATGGTGGTATCAATTCATTCAGGAGAAAAAATTTGCGTTGACGGTATCATTAAGTCCGGCTCTGCGGCGGTGGATCAGTCAGCAATTACCGGTGAATCGATACCTGTGGCTAAAAAAGCAGGCGATAAAGTTTATGCCGGATCCAATATCCGCTTAGGCGAAATTGAAGTTTTAGTAGATAAAGTCGGAGATGATACCTCTTTATCAAGAATAGTTCATATGGTGGAGGACGCGCAGAATCGCCGCGCACCGATTCAAAATTATGCCGATCATATGGCATCGTCATTGGTCCCCGTGTCTTTTATTGCTGCTTTAATGGTATACGCAGCGACTAGGGATTGGCAGCGTGTACTTAATATGCTGTTCATTGATTTTTCCTGCGGACTTAAATTATCGACAGCAACTGCAATGTCTGCCGCGATAAGCCGGGCCGCAAAGGAAGGAATTTTGGTAAAGGGCGGTAGCTTTATTGAAGGAGCGGCTCAAATCGATACGGTGATTTTAGATAAAACCGGAACGATCACGCGCGGACGTCCGCAAATCGTGAGAATAACTTTAGCTCCTGATGTAAATGAGTCCGTTTTGCTGCAGATGGCAGCATCTGCTGAGGCGCATTCTTCACATCCCCTTGCAGTAGCTATTTTGGAAGAAGTAAAAAACAGAGGTCTTGAGATCCCTCCTCATCTTGATACCAAGACAGTGATTGCCCGAGGAATTGAGGCTCATTTACCGGCATTTGACGACTGTGTCGGCGGTGAGGTGCTGGTAGGAAGCAAATCTTTCATGGAAGAAAGCAAGGTCGATGGTTTGGATTTTCTGCTTCCGAAAAAACAAAGCCCGGTCGGCTCTTTTATTTATATTGCCTTGAATAAAAAACTGTGCGGAATTTTAGAGATATCCGATCCTGTTCGTGCGGAATTTAAGCGGGCGATAAACCGTATGCGCTATAACGGCATCGAAGAAATAATAATGCTTACGGGAGACAATAAAGAAGCGGCAAAAGCGATCGCCGATTCGCTCGGGCTTGACGGTTTCAAAGCTGAAGTTATGCCTGAGGATAAAGCAGGATATGTTTCGCAAAAGCAGCGTAATAGTTCCGTATTGATGGTAGGTGACGGTATAAATGATGCTCCGGCTTTGGCTTATGCGGATATAGGCGTTGCTATGGGAACTGCCTGTACTGATACGGCGATGGAATCGGCAGATGTCACAATCAATAGCGAAGATCCGTTGAAGCTGCCGCAGTTTATCAGCATTGGAAAAAGAACCATGGCTCTTGTACATCAAAACTTCGCGGTGACTATTGCAGTCAATACTGCGGCGATGATGCTCGGTGCTTTAGGTTTTATTAATCCGCTTTTGGCTTCAGTGGTGCATAACGCTTCAACTTTGGGAGTGGTGCTTAACAGCGCCAGAATTCTTATCCCTGATAAAAAGAAAAATTATTAGCATGAATTAAAAGGAGAACAAAATGTTAGATAAAAATTTATTATTCGGCTTTGCCGCAGGCTGCGTACTCGGAGCTGTAGGTTATAAGTTTTATAACGAGCACAAGGATGATATAGAAGAAAAGATAAAGGGGTTAAAGAATCTAAAGGTTCCAGGCAGTAGTGAGGCTAAGGAAGAAAAAGCTGAAGAAAGTAATGATGAAATGACTCTTGAAGAGCTTGAGGCTCAGAAAGAGCGGCTTGAAGACTTGATAGCTGAAATGCAAGCTAATAGAAAGGATGGAGTATGAATAATTTCTTAGCGGAAAAAACGTTTTTAATCGGTTTTGTTGTCGGTGTCTTTGCCGGAGCCGCTGCCTATAAATATGTGGCGGTAGACAAAAAGATCTCGACAAAGGAACTTACCGACGGAATAATGAAGCTTGCAAAGCAAGTTAGCGGATCGACAGCCCGTTCGGGAATGGGTAGATGCGGCAGCCGCTTTTAAATTTTTAGTTTTAAACGGTACAAATTTTAATTTTGTACCGTTTGTTTATCAGCGCTTTTGCCGCAATAAATAGGCAACTTGTTTACGTGAGCTGTAGAAAAGTCCGGTAAAAAGAGAAAGACCTAAAGCTATTCCGCAAGCAATGCTTCCAAGCGGGGTGGGAAGCGTTCCTTGTTGCTGCAGGCTCAGCAGGCAGGGAAGTATGATTAAAAGAACACTTATAAGCAATACTCTTATATAACGGATCATAGCTTCATTAGGGGAATTGCGTCTTACCACTTTTTCATTGATATCAAGTTTGATGCCGGGCTGTTGATGATATTCGGCGCCTTCGATAATGGCAGCATTTGCTTTATAACAAAAAAGATGCTTTCCTGAAAAACGCAGTGCTTTAACCGTAAGTTCAGTATTTATAAGGGCATTTGCGTTGGATTTTTTGGCAAGCTCTACTAAAGAGTCTAAAGCGCTTTTAGCATCAGGACCTTCTCCGCATAATTTGACGTTAAGCTTTGAATCTATGATCTCATGTCCGTCTACGGAACTTGCTGAAACTATGGCAATACCGTACTTTTTATAATCAGTGTGTGTGACGGAATCGATTTTTACCGTCTTGTTTTTTTCGCCGTCAGTTTCATCCGTTGCGGAAAATTCAACAAGATCTCCTGGTTGTAAAGAAGCTACGTTTTCGCTAAGTTTTGCAGTGTAAAGTTTATTGTCGCAGGCTATGACTGCATGTTTTAAGTTTAAATCTACGGAAATGAGAACTCCCTGCACGGCTGGATCCCCTAAACAATAAAAGTTAATATACTCTTAAATTATAAGGTACTTTTAGGAGACTTATTTAATTATGCGCATTTTGCTTTACATTTTAATGCAAATCGCGGTATTGGTAGTTGTCAGTATCGTCGGTTCGATTATCTTCAGCCTTTTCGGTATAAGCATGTCAGGATCTTCTTATACCGGTCTTTTAGTTATGTGCGCAATTTTCGGTTGCGTCGGCTCGCTTATTTCACTTTTTATGTCAAAGTCTATGTGTAAAAGAGCGTTTGGCGTCAGGACTTTGGTTTCTCCGACCAATTCCCGTGAAGCATTTTTATTGCAGACTGTAAGCGAACTTGCCAATCGTTCCGGACTTAATATGCCGGAGGTCGGTATTTATGAGTCTAATGATTTAAACGCATTTGCCACCGGACATAATAAGGATGCGGCTCTCGTTGCTGTTTCATCGGCGCTGCTTTACAACATGAATGAAAATGAAATTAAAGGCGTATTGGGTCATGAAATAAGTCATGTGGCCAATGGAGATATGGTTACTATGACTTTACTGCAAGGAGTGTTGAATACTTTTGTTTATTTCTTCTCTTATATCGCGTCAATGGCAGTATCAGCTGCATTAAGCGGGCGCAGCAGTGATGATGAGGATAGCGGATCTTCGGTTGGAAATCCGTTTGTGTTTTATATGGTAAATTCCTTATTCCAGATAGTATTCGGTATCTTAGCCAACCTCATTTTAATGTGGTTCTCAAGATGGCGCGAATACAGGGCCGATGCAGGATCTGCTAAGCTAGAGGGTAAAAACTGCATGATTGAGGCTTTGGAGGCTTTAAAACGCGCAACTTCCGTTCAGACTAAGCAGGAAGGTCAGTTTTCGGCTTTTTGCATTAACGGAGCAAGCGGTCTTTCTGAGCTTTTTATGAGTCATCCTACTTTGGATAAGAGAATTGCGGCTTTACGCTTAGTTAATACTTTTTAGGTAAAAGTAAATTAATTTTTTAATCTAAACCGCCCCTTTTTTACGGGGCGGATTTTTTATTTTGCGTTTTTAAGCAGCACTAATAGTGATTTACTTCGAAGTAGTTTTTGTCGTTTATTAAAAGATTTCAGCGGTAAAATTCCGTCTTATATAAAGATTATCGCTGATTATGTGAAAAAGAAAGACTGACTGACGTTCCCTTCTAAAGTTTTTTGTTCTGCCTGATTGTCATAGATGTTATGACAGAGTATCCGCTTTGCATAAGGAGATCATTTTTTATTGTATTTTGTCTGTCCTTTGGAAAAAATAAAAGGGCGCATTCAGCGCCCTCCTGTAATTTCGCAAATATTAATTATTTGCCGGAATCTTCCATGGACTTGATTAACTCAAGAACCTTGTTGGAGTAACCGATTTCGTTATCATACCAAGCAACTAACTTGACGAACTTGTCGGTCAAAGGAATACCGGCGGTCTCGTCGAAGATAGAGGTGTGGGTGTTGCCTAAGAAGTCAGAGGAAACAACTGCATCAGCAGTGTAATCCATAATGCCCTTCATCGGGCCGGCAACTGCAGCCTTGATAGCAGCGCAGATGTCTTCGTACTTAGCGGACTTCTTCAATACGCAGGTCAAATCAACGACGGAAACGTCGCAGGTCGGAACGCGGATTGACATACCGGTTAATTTGCCGTTGAGGTCAGGAATTACTTTACCTACAGCCTTAGCAGCACCGGTAGAGGACGGGATAATGTTGGTGGAAGCACCGCGGCCGCCGCGCCAATCCTTAAGGGACGGGCCGTCAACGGTACGCTGAGTGGCGGTGGTTGAGTGGACGGTGGTCATGAGGCCCATCTCGATACCGAACTCATCGTTAACAACTTTAGCCAAAGGAGCTAAGCAGTTGGTGGTGCAGGAAGCGTTGGAAACGATATCCTGGCCGGCATAGGTGTCATTGTTTACCCCCATAACGAACATAGGGGTTGAATCCTTAGAAGGAGCGGACATAACGACGCGGCGTGCACCGGCCTGGATGTGCTTGCGGGCAAGCTCATCTTTAAGGAATAAACCGGTAGACTCAACAACGTAGTCAACACCGATATCGCCCCACTTAAGGTTGGCAGGATCGCGCTCAGCGGTAACACGAACGGTGTTGCCGTTAACAACGAGATTGCCGTCCTGAACTTCAACTTTGCCCTTGAAAGGACCGTGCATGGAATCATACTTTAACATGTAAGCCATGTACTCAGGCGGAAGGAGGTCGTTAATGCCGACAACCTGAATGCCTAACTCAGGACGATAGACAGAAGCACGGAATACGAAACGGCCGATACGACCGAAACCGTTAATACCAACTTTAATAGTCATAATAGAATGTCACCCGTTTAGTGTAACAATAAAAAAATTACAATTACAAAAATACTCTAATTGGCTCGAAAGTCAAGATGTGACTTAGTTCCCTTTGCAGAAAAAGGAAGCTTTTTACTTAAAAATTAAGTAAAGGACGTATTGACGAGCAAAGACCGTAATTTCGGCGGTCTTAAATAGCTTAACACTAATCTTTTTCAGGCTTTACAATTAGAAAACGAAATGTGAGCATTTACGTAAAAATTTTTTCTGTAAGTTTTTTTAAGAAAAAACGATTTTCTTTTAACCTTTTTATTTAATTAATTTATGTAGTTTTTACATTAACTTAATTTTTAATTTACATAGTAATAAAAATGTTCGGATATTTATTTAATAAAAATTCTCAAAAAAATTTTTTAAATATGCAGGCAAAGACTTCCTTATGTGAATATTAATTAAGTTAGTAGCTTTTTGTGCCGTATTTTTAAAATTGTGTTTAATTTAAGATATTTTTTATTTGAAAAAATATAAGGTTAATGCTTTGTTTTTGGGATATGCATTGTATCTTTTTTACTGATAGACAATTAAAATCATAAAATATAATTAATACTTAAAATAAAGGCTCTTAAGACTACGAGCGAAAAAATATGATCGATTTAGAGAAACTTGCCGATCAAATGGGTATTGCCCGCGATTATATCGACTCATGCGGACAGTATACCGTTATAGCTAAGGACAGCAGAATTGCGGCGTTGAGCGCGATGGGTTTCCCCGTGCATGATGAATCCGAAATGGAAAAAGTGCTTAAAACAATGGAGCTGTATCCTTATACCGAGGTTATGGAGCCGGTTTTAGTGCTGCGTGACGGTGATAAGCCTTTTATTTATTTTAATACTCCGGCTTCTTTTGATGAAAAAGGCAAAATTTCCTGGTCTTTAACGCTTGAAGACGGGACTGAGTATAAAGACAGTTTTCCTTTAAGCGAAGTTGAAATTGCCGACTATAAAACCGTGCAGGGTCAGGAGTTTGATAAAAGACGCTTTATCATTAAAGAAGATCTTCCGTACGGATATCACACCTTTAGGATTAAAATTTCCGGAGCCGGGAAAGCGATTAATAAGGAAATGTCCTTAATTCGTGCTCCGCTTAAGTGTTATGTTCCTGATGCAATAGCTCAAGGCAAAAAGATCTGGGGCGTAAGTACGCAGCTTTACTCTTTACGCTCCAAGCAGAATTGGGGAATAGGCGATTTTCACGATCTTAAAGATTTGCTTTCTTATGTGGCAGAGACAGGCGGTCATTTTGTCGGACTGAATCCGCTTCATGCCGGATATCCTGCCAACCCCGATCCTGATATGGTAAGTCCGTATTCTCCTTCATCACGCTATTGGCTTAACGTTATTTATATAAGAATTGAGGATATTCCCGAGTTCAATTTAAGCGCTAAAGCAAAGGAGATTGTTTACCAGAATTCTTTCCAGCAAAAGTTGAGAGCTTTGCGCGATAGGGAATATGTAGATTACCGTACGGTTATTGAATTAAAGCTTAAAGTTTTAAGAACTTTATTTGATTCTTTGCGCCTTGATGACAAACGTTCGCTGCGCGGACGCAAATTCCTTGAATTTATAGAAAAAGGCGGTTCTTCCCTTATTAATATGGCAACTTATGACGCCTTGCAAGCTTCATTATACGCAAAGGGAGTTAACGCCTGGGGATGGAAGCTTTTCCCTAAAGAATACCGCAGTTTTGTTTCTCCTTTCGTTGAGGCTTGGCGTAAAGAGCATATTGATGAAGTACGTTTTTATTGCTATCTGCAGTTTATTGCCAAGGAGCAGCTTGAAGAAGCTTACTTAGTAGCCAAAAAGGCCGGTATGATCGTCGGAACCTATCGAGATCTTGCCGTAGGCGTGGCTCCGGGAAGCTGTGACGTATGGAGTGATGAGGACGGTATTTATAGAGAAAAAGCCGAAATAGGAGCTCCGCCTGATATGTTGGGGCCTTTGGGGCAGTCATGGGGGCTTGCACCGATGGATCCCTATAGTTTAAAGCAAAGTGCTTATCGTAAATTCATTGCTTTGTATCAGGCCAATATGCAGTCATGCGGAGCATTGCGTATCGATCATGCAGCAGGACTTTACCGTATGTGGTGGGTGCCGCCTGAGCATCGACCGACCGAAGGCGCTTATGTGGCTTACCCTATTCATGATTTGCTCGGTATCATCGCACTTGAATCACATCGCAATAAATGCATGCTTATTGCAGAAGATTTAGGTACGATTCCGATGGAGCTTCGTCATGCATTAAAAGAGGCCAATACGTTCTCCTATAAATTATTTTTCGGAGAAAGAGCGTTTGACGGCGGATATATTGCGCCTAAGGATTATGAAAAACAGGCCATTTCCGCTTTGACAACCCATGATATGCCTACCTTGAAGGGGTGGTGGACGTTATCTGATTTGACTTTAGGACAAAAGCTTGGTATTTACGCTCCCGCTGACGCGACCCGTCTTGCTTTTGACAGAAATAACGCCAAACAAAGAATTTTAGACAGTTTGCACGGACTTATGTCGGTTGGGGCGGAAGTTCCGCGCCATGCTGCGGACTGTCCGATGAGCGAAGCTCTTGCGGTCGGCATGCAGATTCATATGTGCCGCGGCAACTGCGCTTTATACAGTTCTCAAATTGAAGATTGGATCGGTGTCGAAAAACCGGTTAACGTTCCCGGAACGTTCCGTGAGTATCCTAATTGGCGGCGTAAACTTACCGCTAATTTAGATGAAATTTTTTCGGACCCTAAAGTTTTGGAGCTTACGGCAAAGATGACGCAAGCTCGTGATCATGCCAAATAATAAAATGAGGAGGCATAAATGCTTATAGATGAGTTAAACAATGCAAAACTGACAAAACCGTTTGAAGTCTTGGGCTTGCAGCCCAACTACGGCGGTGAAGGCTTTGTTTTGCGCGCTTGGCTTCCCGGAGCAAAAGAAGTTGCGGTATGGTCTTTAAAAGGCGATAAAGAAATAGTAAAACTTGACTGCACCAGCCCTGACGGGTTGTTCGAGAAGGTTTTGCCTGATGTAAAGGAGCCTTTTCACTATAAGTTCAAGGTTAAATATCCTGACGCTGTCGTAGATATCATTGATCCTTATCAGTTCAGAGATGAGGCTTTCTATGGTCTTTCTACAATGTATGAAACTCCGTCAAATATCTATAAGACTTTAGGCGCTCAGATAATTGAAGTTGAAATTGACGGAGTTAAAGTAAAGGGCACCAAATTTGCTGTTTACGCACCTTCTGCCACATGCGTAAGTTTAATCGGTGATTTTAACTTCTGGGACGGACGCCGTCATCCGATGGCAAGAAGTCTTTTAGGTCACTGGGTATTGTTCGTACCGGGACTTGGGGTAGGTCAGCGCTATAAGTTTGAGATTAAAGATCCGCACGGCAACCGTTTGCCGCATAAATCAGATCCTGTCGGTTTTTATCATGAGCAGTATCCGTCATTTGCCTCCATCATTTCCGATCAGTCCAGTTATAAGTGGCATGATGATGCGTGGATAAAATCTCAGCTTAACAATAAACTTACTCGTCCGATTTCCATCTATGAAGTCCATTTGGCATCATGGCGCCGTAAGGAAGACGGTTCCAGTCTTTCATACCGTGAGCTTGCCGATGAACTTGTAAAATACGTCAAGGATATGGGATATACCCATATTGAGATGTTGCCTGTTATGGAGCATCCTTTTTCAGGTTCTTGGGGTTATCAGCCTACGGGCCTTTTTGCTCCGACAAGCCGTTTTGGCGGAATTGATGACTTTAAGTATTTGGTTGATACCTGCCATCAGAACAATATCGGCGTGATTTTAGATTGGGTTCCGGCTCATTTCCCGACTGACGCCCACGGTTTGGCTCGTTTTGACGGAACTCCGCTTTACGAGTATGAAGATCCTCGTCGCGGTTGGCATCCTGATTGGAATTCATTAATTTATGATTTCGGCCGCGATACCGTCCGCAATTTCTTAATTGCTTCCGCTTTAATCTGGCTTGATTACTATCATGTCGACGGATTGCGTGTAGATGCCGTGGCATCAATGCTTTACTGGGATTACTCAAGAAAGGCTGGAGAGTGGATCCCCAATGTCAACGGCGGCAACATCAATTATGAGGCAGTAAGCTTCCTTAAATGGTTTAATGAAGAGGTTTACAAGAAATTCCCTCAGGCTATGACTATTGCCGAAGAATCTACCGCCTTTACCGGAGTCTCCCGTCCGACTTATACCGGAGGACTAGGATTTGGCTTTAAGTGGAATATGGGCTGGATGCATGACAGTCTTGATTATATGTCGCAAGATCCGTTCTTCCGCAAATATCATCACGGCGAAATGTCTTTCTCCATGATCTACGCTTACAACGAGAATTTCATATTGTCCATTTCCCATGATGAAGTGACCCACGGCAAGCATTCATTACTTTACAAGATGCCCGGTGATGAGTGGCAGCAGGCCGCAAACTTGCGTTCATACTTAGGCTTCCAGTATGCCCATCCCGGCAAGAAGCTTAACTTCATGGGTACTGAGTTTGCTCAAAGCTCCGAGTGGAACCATGATTCTCAGCTTGAATGGTGGCTTTTGCAGTTTGACAAGCATCGCGGCATGCAGAATTTGGTTCGCGATTTGAATAAGCTTTATGTCAATGAGCCGCTTTTGTGGAAGAACGATTATGATCCTTCCGCTTTCAAGTGGCTTGATGTCAATGATGCCGAGCACAGTATTTTTGCTGCGCTGCGTACGGATCCCGAGACTCATGAAGAGATCATTGCAGTATCTAATTTCACTCCGGTTCCTTATGTTGCATATCGCCTCGGCGTACCGCGTCCCGGCGTCTACAGCATCATATTAAATACCGATGATAAGAAGTACTGGGGCAGCGGTTACAAGATCGGTCCTGAGAAACTTGCCGCATCCAATATTTCATGGCAAGGACAGTATCATTCGGTTGTGCTTGATCTCCCGCCGCTTGCAACAGTATTTATCAAGCGAGTAAGTGAGTAAAAGCCTGACAAAAACTTTCCGAGGCCTGTCACAAGGCCTCGGAGGTAAGTGAGGGCTTATGGCTTTAAAGCTTAAAGAAAAACAAAATTATTCAAAGGCGCTTACTTCAACGTTAGGCGCTACTCTTCTTGATGACGGATGTTTCTTTTCTGTTTGGGCACCGCTTGCCACTTCTATAATTATCCATTTTTATACATTTGAGGAAGAGCCTTTAGGATCTATTAAGCTTGTTGAACGCCGCGGCGGCTTTTGGTTCGGCTGCGTTGAGGGCGTTAAAGCTGAAGATTGCTATGCTATAGAAGCACAAGGTGAAGATAAACCTGAAGCGGGTCTTTATTTTAAAGCCGGACGTCTGCTTGTCGATCCCTACGCTAAGGCATTAAATCGTCCGATTATTTATAACGAAAGTTTATATAAAGAAAATTCTGCAGCTTTTATTCCCAAAGCGGTTGTCTTAGGAAGAGATGATTTTGATTGGGATGGTGTTAAAAAGCCGGATTTAGAACGCAACAGCGCAATTATTTACGAAGCACATGTTAAAGGAATGACCAAGCTTAATAAAGAAATTCCTCCTTCTTTGCGCGGAACTTATCTGGGGCTTGCTCATCCCGTAACAATAGCTCATTTAAAAAGACTCGGGGTGACCGTAGTTCAGCTGATGCCTATAGCTGCTTCTATGAGCGAACCGTTTCTGGTTCAAAGGGGGCTTAGCAATTATTGGGGCTACAATCCTTTATGTTTTATGGCTCTCGACCCTCGTTACGCGACTTCGGCCCGTAATGCTGTAACCGAGTTTAAGACTATGGTGCGTGAGTTGCACCGTAATAAAATAGCCGTAATTTTGGATGTGGTGTATAACCATACCGCAGAGGGAGGTCTTGACGGGCCGGTTTTAAGTTATAAAGGACTTGATGCAAAGCGCTATTACGCATACGCAACGAAAGAAGACGGTAGCCGTGATTTTCTTCAATATTTGAATGTAACAGGCTGCGGCAATAGTTTTAACGTTGATTCCAATATTTCGTTGCGTTTGGTGTCTGAGGCAATGCGCTATTGGATTACGGAAATGCAGGTTGACGGTTTTCGTTTTGATTTAGCCGTTACTGTAGGAAGAGAGTATAGCGATAGCAGAAACTACCGTTTTACAAGACATGCCGCTTTCTTTAAATACTGTTTTTGCGAACAGGAAATAGATCGGGCTTTGCTTATCGCCGAGCCTTGGGATGTAGGATGGGACGGTTATCAGTTAGGAAGATTCCCGGCAGGTTGGAGTGAGCAGAATGATAAATTCCGTGACTCGGTCCGCTGTTTTTGGCGCGGAGATCCCGGTTTGCTCGGCGTCTTTGCTACACGCCTTATGGGCTCACGTGATAATTTTGCCAAACGTACTCGCTCTATTAACGCCAGCCTTAATTATGTTACTTATCATGACGGTTTTTCGCTTGAGGATTTGGTTTCATATAACTCAAAACATAATGAGCTCAATTTAGAAGCTAATCGTGACGGAGCAAATGAAACGACGTCTTATAATTTCGGAGTTGAAGGAAAGACGACAGATCCTGATATTTTAAAAAAGCGCAGGCAAATGAAACGCAATTTACTGGCCAGCGTTTTAATTTCCCAAGGAATGCCGCATATCTTGGGCGGAGATGAATTTTCCCGTACGCAGCATGGCAATAACAATGCTTATTGTCAGGATAACGATCTAAGTTATACTCATTGGGAGCGGACTGCGGAGAATGATGATTTAATCGATTTTATCGGACTGTTATGCCGAGTAAGGCTAAGTTCGGTAATTTTAAAAGATTTAAATCTTGATGATGATAATTTCCATCTGCGTGCAGACTCTTTCTTGGTACGCTGGCGTAAAAGCGACGGACATTTAATGGAAAGCGAGGATTGGAATAATCCTCAAATAAAGAGTTTTCTGCTTTATATAGGAGATCGCGATAGTCAGGGAGAGCGCTGGTGCTTTATCATAAATCAGGGAGCAAACGAAATTAACTATAAGCTTCCTTCAGTTCCGGATAATAAGATGTGGATGGCAATAGTAGACACTTCAGAGGAAAACGGGGTTCCGCAGCGTTATTCAAATGCCGGAGGTCTTGAATCTTGGGTTGCTCCTAATTCAATTAAGGTGCTGCGCATGATTGAAACTAAAAACCGTGAGTTTGTATCTGAAGGCCTTGAGTACATTCGTCATCGTAATCGCCGTGACTTTGATTATAAGTTTCATAGGTAAAGTAGAAATAAGAGTTAAAAAATCCCTGAAATCTTATGAAATCAGGGATTTTTTTGAGTTAAACGGAATTTTGTCTTTTAGACTAAAGCTCTGCTTTAATCGGGCTTAAAGCGATATATTGAGCATTATTTTCCGATCCTTCATGGGACTTTACTGCAAGATCGATAAATCCTTTTAAAAGCTCGTTAGGAATAATTCCTTCTGCTTTATTCATGATAAAAAGCTCAAGGGGAGAGATTGACTTTTCACCTTGCGGGGCAAGATGCAAGACGCTTACATCATCAAGAGTCGAATCAATAAGTTTTGCAGCGGTATTAAGAGCGTCGTTTAGTGAGCCTAAATCATCAATAAGGCCTAAGTTTTGTGCTTCATCGCCTAAAAAAACTTGTCCTTCAGCATATGAAATATAGTTTGCCGGACTAAGTCTGCGGCTTTTAGCAACAAGATTGATAAAAGTATCATAAGTATGCTCGACGCTAAGACGCATAGTTTCCTTGGTGTTTTCCGAAAGAGGATTGGCGATGCTTGCATCGGCAAATTCGTGGGTGGCAACTCCGTCCTGGTATACCCCGACGTGATTTAATAAATCATGTGCACCTAAAGCCAGACTGAAAACACCGATTGAACCGGTCAATGTTGAGCTGTCGGCTATGATTTGGTCGGCAGCGCTTGCTACCCAATATCCGCCGGAGGCTGCTGTTCCGTTCATCGAAACTATGACTTTTTTACCAAGCTCTTTAAGCCGCATTAACTCTCTTCTTATTTCTTCACTTGCTTTTACCGCACCGCCCGGACTGTTTATATACATAACTACAGCTTTGATTTTGTCGTCATTACGGACTTCATTTAAAAGCGGCAGAATATTGTCGGGAGTGAATGCATAAACATCATTTGAAAAGCCGGAAATTTGCCCGATCCCGTAAATAACGGCAATACGTTTATCTTTAAGTTTTTCGGGAGTACTTTTTAAAGCCAGGTATTTACGGTAATTTATCATGTTAGGCAAAGTTGTATCGCTCTTGTCGGTACCGTAGTCTTTACATAAAGATAAAAGGTAATCTTCCCGGGATATGAGTTCATCTACAAGATTATTTTCAAGCTGCATTAATGCAGTATCGCCTTTATAGAGCTCAAGCTCTTTGACGTATTTGTCGGCATCGGGAAGCACGATAGTGCGAGATAGTACTTTTCTTACGTTCAGCTCTTTTATGTATTCATCCCAAAGATTGGCGGCAAGATTTGCGTATTCTGCTTTTACATCAGGAGACATGTCGTTGCGTGTGTATGGCTCAACGGCTGATTTAAAATGTCCTGCTTTGAAAATGTACGGTGTGACTTTGAGCGTATTTAGCAGATCTTTATAGTAAAGCGAGCTCATACCAATGCCGCGTAAATTAACTTGACCCATAGTGTCAAGAAGGATCTTGTCACAATGTGCGGCAATGGCAAAAGCTGACTGTGAATAAGAGTAGGCAAGAGCAGTAACTTCTTTACCTGCGTTTCGAACTTTGTCAACGGCGTTTCCGATACGCTTTGCTACGGCAAGCGACATGGGAGATAAGTCATTAAGATCGAGAATAATAAGCTTTAAGTTGTTATCTTCTGCGGCAAAGTTTAGTGCTTTTTCAATTGCAATAAGCTCATGAGTAACGCTTCCCGTCAACTGTTCGTTTATTCTGCGCTGCAGGTTTGAAAAATCATCGCTTGCAAGAGGTGATTCACTGATAACTCCTTTTAAAGGCAGATAAAGAATTTGCGCGCTTTGCTCTACGGTAGTTATTTCTTCCTGACCTGAAGCAATAATAACCGCTTTCTCTTTTATTGTACCTGCAAGGTTATAGGCAATTACTATAAGCGCAATAATTGCAATCATCACCAGATTGGAGATGAAATTACGGATAAAAGTAAGAGCGGCACCGATAAAAGACAGCACTTTAAAAAAGCCGCGGCACCAAGATGTATGCTTTGTTGCGGAAACTTCTTTAATTTCTATTTGAGTATTAGAATTTCCCATATTTATTCCTTATCTGCTATGAAAACTTCAGCTGTTATTTTTTAATCGGTGAAGCTGCTTGACTATCGCTTTTTACGATTTTCATCGCTGAAGATATGAGAGAGGCCATATCACCCAAATTGCTCGGCACGATCAAGGTATTGTTGGTACGGGCAAGATTGGAAAAAGCTTCTACGTATTTTTCGGCAATCTGCAGGTTAACCGCAGTCATGCCGCCTTCATCTTTTGATGCAGAGGCGATATTGCGGATGGCCTGCGCGGTAGCGTCGGCAATTGCAATGGTGGCTGCAGCCTGTCCTTGAGCCTTATTGATTTCTGCCTGCTTTTCACCTTCTGATTGAGCAATAGCGGCTTCCTTGGCGCCGGTGGCAAGATTAATCTGTTCCTGTTTCCTGCCTTCTGATGCGGCAATTAAAGCTCTTTTTTCACGCTCAGCGGTGATTTGCTGCTGCATGGCCTGCAAGATGACGGAAGGCGGAGTTAAGTCTTTAATTTCATAACGCAGAACTTTTACGCCCCAGTTTAAAGCAGCTTCGTCAATTGCTGCGACAACATTGTTGTTGATGGCATCGCGCTCTTCGAAAGTGCGATCAAGTTCCATACGGCCGATCACGGAACGTAAGGTGGTTTGGGCAAGTTGAGTGATGGCGACGATGTAATTTGAAGTACCGTAGCTTGCTCTTTTAGGATCTGTTACCTGGAAAAAAAGAACTCCGTCAACTGATAGCTGGGTGTTGTCACGGGTAATGCAGACCTGTGACGGGGTATCAAGCGGTATTTCCTTTAATGAGTGACGGTAAGCTACTTTATCAATAAAAGGAATAATGAAGTTAAGCCCGGGATTTAATACCGTATGAAACTTGCCTAAGCGTTCAATAACCCAAGCAGTTTGCTGTGGTACGACTTTGATGGATTGAATGGCAAAAATAATGGCGATAACGATTACCACCAAGGAAACAACCAGGGGGCCGTTTAGCATGTACATGAAAAATCTCCTTTTAAAATTAATTCTTTTCCGTTAAGACAAGCGTATTGCCGTCAATTTTAGCAATAATGTAAAAACCGCATTTAAGATCTCCTTTTTCGGCTCGGGCCAGCCATTTGGCGCCGCGGTAATTAACGTAGGCACTGCCGTCTTTATTAATTTTTTCGACAATAACATTGTTGCCTTCATCCAGACGAACGTCTTCAGCGGCACTTTTTCTTTTAGTTCGCAGAAAGTAAGTACCCATTGCGCCAAGACAGGTGACAATTGCGGCAACCGAACACTGTACGGTTAGTGAGAAATCTAAATATCCGCATAAAGCGGCACAAAACAGCGCGGCACTGACGGCAATCAAATATACGGTACCGATCAGCATTTCCGCTCCCAGGACGGCAAAGGCTCCTATAAGCCATAAAATGGTATCTGACATTACTGCTCCTTATTTTTTACGTCTGGAGTTATTCATAATGCCGAGCATTATGACAAATATAAAAAGAGGAAGGAAAAATAAAGGCATTTCGGTAAATGAGACAAACGCACCTAATATCATGCAAAATACTATTAACGGAATAAGGTGAACTTTATTAAATCTTTTACTCTTGCTTTTATTTTGTTTGACGGTGTTTTTATTGTCGGCAGGAGATGAAGTTGTTTCTTCATGCTTTATGTTTATATTTTTATTATCCTGTTGCTTTCCTTCTGTCAAATTTCGTACGGAATTTTCCTCTTTGAGCTTATTTATCGTATTTTCATGAGCATCTTTTATTTTATCAACTGATTGCTCAATAGGTTTGAATAAAGACTCTTTAGCTGAATCAGAAATAAAATCGGTCTTAAAATGCTCTTTTTGCAGTTCTTCAACGTAGCTTACGTAATCGCCGTCTTTAGGTTCTTTGGGCTTTTTTAAAAACATATAAAACTCGCGTGCTTTTAAAAAGTATTCAATATTTTAATCTAATGGTAACAGATTATTTTCTTTAGCGGCCAATTGAGAAATCGGCTTTTCATATAACATAAAAATAACTGAAAAAATTTTATAGTGACAACGCATAATGATCCGGCTCAC
>NZ_GL831002.1 GCF_000188195.1 Succinatimonas hippei YIT 12066 | reverse complement strand
TTTTACCGGATCACTTTGCGCGAAATATCCAATCAGGTGCTGATATTACAGTCAACGGCCCTCTTTCAGTCGAAAATCTGCAATTAGATGTAGAAACTGATAAATTTAATACCTTAAGCCTAACATCCGGAATAAATATTGATAAGGGCTCTTTAACTTTGACGGATGAGGCACATTCTGCCATCAGTGTTAAAAACGTCATACATAATTATTCTTACAAGGAAAAGATTAGCAATGATAAAATTTCACGCTCAGATGTTTTCGGCATTAATCTTAACAACGTAGCTATTAAGGGAGTTAGCTCGCTTAGCGCTGAAAATATCCAATCAAATACGGTTTACAACGCATACAGACAAGAAAATAAAATAAACCACGGTAGCATTATCGGACTTAATTTATCACACCTTGAAGCTGACCGAAAAATCAATCTTTCCGCATCAAACATTAAAAGCACGCTTGCTCATGATGATGTAACCAAAGGCTTTAGTATTCCCACTTATGGCATTGTTTTAACCGGAAAAAACAGTAAGCTTTCTATAGGACATATGACCGCAAAGAATATTAGTGGTGATATCAGTAAACTTAAAGGCATATATCTGCAGGATTTAACTGAAAAAACGACTATTGATAATATCACCGTCACCGATGTCAACCAAAGCTCATCTACTAGAGTTAATGGTGATTCTAGTGTTGCCGGTGTGCACATAGAAGCAGGCTCTACCGAGGAAAACACCACTGATATTAATATCAAGAATGAGATTAACATCAGCAATATTGAGACTAACAACACCAACTCAGGTCAAAGAGCAGCCGGCCTTCTTATCGGCACTGAAGACTCCAGTACCTTCGGAAATTCTTCTCATGGAAATACAGATTTATCGGCTCACATAATCACTATAGATAACGTTAAATCTGCAGGATACAGCACAGTTAGCGGCCTTATGGTTAACCTTAGAAATATGAATAAGAATGTTAAGATAAGCGCCGATATACTCAATGTTAAAAATATTTCATCGCTATATAAAGGTAGTGCAAATATTGCTACACAATATGGAACATACGGTTTAAATCTTACAAATTCCGAGCTTGATATCAACAATATCAGCGTAGAAGGAATTACTTCTTCATCAGGAAAAAGTGACTTCGATGCGTATGGAATTAAACTTAATCGGAATAGCTCGATAAACTCATCAAGCATCATAATTAAAAACATAACCGGCACCGGAAGCAGTCACGGTTTACACGTAGATCATAATGATACAAAGCTTACTACCGACACGCTGCATATTTCAGATATACATGGAAATATAGCTTATGGACTAATGCTTGGAGGACACGGTATACAAACAGAAAACAAAGATCCTTTTACGGTAAATGAGTCTACTTACATTGATGTTGATGAAGGATACGCTTTAAATTCTAGTTGTTATAACGTCAATCTTAATGGAACGCAAGCAATTCTTTTAGGTGATGTGCTGTTTACTACCGGTACTTTGCAAATTAATGCTGCCAAAGTCTCTATTGAAGGCAACGTTACTGTCGATAATACCGGTAAATTCACCGCATCAGTAAACAGCAACAATCGCAGTAATCAAGAGCCACTGGTTATTAGAAACTTGCGTAGCGCTGACGCAAGCAATCATCCGCAATTTATTGAAAATGAATATGCACCTGAATATTCAGTTTGGGATTGGTCAGATGCAAAACGCCTTGATGCTTTAACTGTAGGTGATGTTGAAGGGTTTAGGCAGCCTGAGGGCGGTATTATCAGTGAGGATGTATACTCTGTAGTTGATTTAGATCGCTCCGTGACTTTTGAGGTACAGGATGATTACCGATATCACGAAAATTCCAAAACCGAGCAGGAAATCACTTTCGGTGCCGCCATCCGCGCCAATGCCGGAGGACGGGTACTGTTAGATGATGAAAACTCTGATTATACGATTATAGGCGACATCATTGCCGGCTCCGGTTCTAATTGGATTAACAGTCCTTATTTCACTGAAGATATGTTCAATCAGTACGTTCAACAAGGCTATACGCTTCAAGGCGGTGAAATCAATCTTGGCGGACGTAATCTCACCGTCGTCGGTGATATCTTTGCCGGAAACGGCGGCAAGGTAACGATGACCATGAACGGAACCTCAACTTTTGAGGGACAGGTTGACGATTACCATGAGCTCAATGACATTAAATCAGGTCAGGTATTCCATAATTCCGCCTTCCTTGGTTATGAGCAAAACAATGAAACACCTGTTTTTACGGCAGGCAACGTCTCCATAACCATGAACGACAAGTCTAGGTGGACAGCTCGCGGACAAAGCTTCCTAAGTTCATTGTCTTTCGGCAACGGTTTCTCCGGTATCGTGGATTTATCTCAAGATGAAGCCTCGTCAATTACCGTCGCTAACTTAAGCGGTAACGGACGCTTTAAGCTGCGTCTTGACTCTTCCGATGCTACTAAGAGCGATATGCTCTATGTCACCGACTCCATGTCAGGCAGCCATGAACTTGTCATTACCGGCAACGTGGATGTTAATGATATAGAAGACAATCCGCTGCGTTTTGCCACCGTCAATACTAATTCTCCTTCAGCTGCGACATTTAAAGCCCGCAGCGTCGACTTAGGCTTCTTTAATAATCAGTACACCATTGATACTGAATCTTTCAACGAAGAAGACGAAGATAATGCCGCTTACAACGGTGAAGGTGACGGAAAAGGCGTTTACAAGCCCAGCAATGATATGGTTACGGAGATGTTCGATGAGGACTCTCAAAACTTAATCATCACCGGCGTTGAGGAATACAATCCGGATAACCCCGGAACTCCCGACAATTCCGGCACACAGATTTCCGATGCCGGTCGTACCGTTATCAATATGTCAAAAGCCAACTACGCTAATGCCGTCTACATGGATACTTTAAACAAGCGTTTAGGCGAAGCCCGTTACGGCATGGGTCAGGATAACGGTGTCTGGGTCAGAATGCGTCATGACAATATCGGTAAGGAAGACGCTTTCCGCAGCCATAACACCATGGTTGAGCTTGGTTATGATTTCAGACAGGCTCTTAACGAAAGTGAGCTTCGTTACGGTGCCGTGCTTGTCTATATGAACGGTCAGAATGAATATCATACCGTAAGCGGTGACGGTGATTTACAGAGATACGGCGCGTGGATTTACGGTACCTGGCTTGCCGATGACGGTCAGTACGCAGATGTGGTACTCAAATACGGACATCTTAAGAACGATTTTGATGTGTTTGCCCCGTATGCCGGAGAGCATATTACCGGCGATTACTCCAATGATGTGATTTCTGCTTCAGCCGAATACGGATGGAAGTTCGCAAATGCCGCAGGCTGGTATGTCGAGCCTCAGGCCCAGCTGCAGTATTCTTATGTAACTTCAGCAGATTACACTACATCTCAGGGAACTAAAGTCGATTTGGATGCCATCGACAGTTTAATCGGTCGCGTCGGCTTTAGAGCCGGTAAAGATTTTGCTGCAGAAAATCCTATTACCGCTTACATTCGCGGCGACGTTCTGCATGAGTTCCTCGGCGATGAGGATATTGCGGCCCGTGATAATACCGGTGTGTTTAATGAAACTTTTGAAAATGACGATACCTGGTATAACGTCGGTGTCGGTCTTTCCGTCATGACTTCCGCAAATACTTACTTCTTTATAGAGGGAGAGCAGTCTTTCGGTGCTGACAATGAAGATACTTATACCGTTTCAGGAGGATTTAAGCACAGCTTCTAATCTATTCACCTCAAAATTAAGCGTCAGCTGACGGTTTAAATCATGCTAACGCCTATACCCTCTTAAGGCCGCGAACTTCTCTATGTTTCATGAAATTTTGCCTCTGCGGCCTTATTTAATACCTTAATTTTATTAAGTCCTTTTCAACATCATGTAAATGGAACTTTTATAATTACTTTAGAGGATTAAAGAGGGACTTTATGCGTAAAATTTTTATCTTATCTTGTTTACTTTTAAGTCATACCGCTCTATGCGAGTACCTAATGAGCGACGGCAACGGTTATATCGGAGAAGACGGGACTTACTATACCGGAGACGGCACCGGCGGATTCTTTACTTCGGACGGACAACAATACATGGGTGACGGTAACGGCGGTTTTTTAGGGCCAAACGGTGAAGTTTATTTTAATGACGGCTCCGGTAATATCTTCGGGCCGGAAGGGTAAATTCAATAAGTAACAAAAGGCATTGAAGCTAAAAGATTTTCATTTAGCTTCATGCTAAATCAAAATTACTATTGACGATCTTGATACAAACAAGCTTAAAACTTAAAAATATTTTTCCCGTGTGACGCCTTATGCATCAACCGCGCAAAATCTTTGATGACAGCATCAATACCCTCTCTGCCTGAAAACTCAGTCATCTTATATTTTTTAATCACGAAAACTTCGTCCACTTCACCGTTACGGGCAAACTGAGTCTTGGCATATTCAATTTCGGCTTGATTGATAATAAACTCATTTACAAAATCGTACTGCGCGTCGTCCGGATACTTAGTTTCATTTTGCGGACTTTTTCTCAGCCATAATTTAGGCTCTTTATTAACAGCATAAAGATCAACGCTAAAAATCAGCCAAGATTCGGACTCTTCGGCAGGTCTAAAGTCTGAGGTAAAATGCCAGTCACCTTCATACTTTTCGTTATCTTCACTTACAAATGATCCGTCATCGGAAACCTGAAAGATACTAAACCGCAGACAATAGTTCACATCAATACTTTCATCACCTAAGACATGCTCCACGAAGTAACAGGGCAAATAAGACCATCCCCACTTGTCACGATCAATTTTTACTGTTGCAACTGCGAAGTCTCGATTCTTGCCAGTTGGTCTGGTGGTAACATTTTCATACCACACCACAGCATAAATATTATCTTTATTTTTATGCTCTTTTTTATAAACGGAACAATCGCGTACATAGTAGACGATACTGTTTACCGCTTTCTGAAATTGCTCAAGCAGCCTGAAAGCTTGTCTTACTCCTAAAAATTGTTTATCCGTTACCTGATTCCGCTCCGACATATATGCTCCCACTATCCGTGCAGCTCTTGCTTCAAGCCTGCGCTCCAGTCTACAACACTATTGTAGCTTTCGGTTAAATCAACGCAAGGCAAAAGCGGATTGCCAAAGTTACGGTAATAATATAATCCTGCACGGTTAAAATGATAAAGAATTCGCCGGCACAGCCTTATTCGGGAGGCAGTGAACGCATCAGAGGTCTGCGCTTTATCCCGAGCCTTAACCAAATCTTTAAGTAAGGTTTCCGTTTGCTGACGAATATCAAGCCATGAACATTTATAAATTCTGACTTTATTCTCACTGTTGTTAGTAAATTCCAAACTAATGTCCTCATCTGTATAGTTGCTGTTTCCGCCTATTGCGATGAATGCTACCGGTAGAGGATTGTCACTATAAGTAAAGTAATAGGCATCAACCTCTTTTTGCCATTGAGCTTCAGTCTGCGACCCTCGGTTATCGCTGCGCTTTACTTCAATAATTAATGCCAAGGATTGGAATTTTAGGAACAAGTCAGGCTCAACTCTTGTTTTGTTTGGCAGATACCAGCTCGGCCAAAAAATATATTCTTCAAGCTCACCCCACTTTTTTGGAAGGGGGTGCGGACAAAATCCTGGACTAAAACCG
>NZ_GL831001.1 GCF_000188195.1 Succinatimonas hippei YIT 12066 | reverse complement strand
ATTGTCATCATCAATGAAAACAAGGATGAGACGCACGGAGCTGTGCGTGAAGTGGCGGCAATTGAAGAAGCTGTATAATTACCTATCTCCCTAAATGGAGATAGGTACAGTAAATTTAAACTTTTGTAAAATCAGCTAGTGCTTTATCTAAAAGATTTACTCCTTCTTTTATAGTTTTGTTTTTGATATTAAGTGCAGGAGCAAAACGTAATACGCCATGTCCTGCAGTAAGAATAAAAAGACCGTATTTGGCACAAATCTGCTGAATTTCTCCTGCCTTGTCTTGCAGATCTTCATTAAGTACAGCACCAAGCAGTAGTCCTTTGCCGCGAATTTCCTTAAAAATGCCGTACTTATCTTTAAGCTCTTCCAATGAATGCTTTAGTATTATTCCTTTTGCTTTAACATTATTTAAAAAAGCTTTATCAGAAATGGTGTTGACCACATATGTGCCTACGGCGCAAGCTAAAGGGTTTCCTCCAAAAGTTGAACCGTGAGTTCCAGGACTGAAGTGTTTTGCTATTTCATCGCTTGTCATTACGGAACCGATAGGAATACCGGCAGCAAGTCCTTTAGCGGATGTCAGAATATCAGGAATTATATCTGTGTCTTGATACGCGTAAAACGTACCGCATCTACCAACACCGGTTTGGACTTCGTCAAGAATTAACAGTGCGTTATGGCTGGTGCATAAATCTCTAACTGTTTTTAAGAAATCGGGATTAGCTTCGATAATCCCTCCTTCTCCTTGAATCGGCTCTAAAATTACAGCACAGGTTTTATCACTTACATGCTGTTTAAAAGTTTCAATATCGTTAAACGGCAAGTGGGTTATTGCACCCGGCTTAGGACCGAATCCGTCTGAGTATTTGTCTTGGCCGCCGACACTTACGGAAAACAGAGTTCTACCGTGAAAGCTGTGTCCGAAGGAAATGATTTCGTTTTTATTTTCACCGTAAAGATTAAAAGCTACACGTCTTGCAAGCTTCAAGGCTGCTTCGTTGGCTTCTGCTCCGGAATTTACGAAAAATACTTTAGAAAAATCGGTATGTTTTGTAAGTTTTACAGCCAGTGTTAATGTTGAAATATTGGTGAAGATGTTACTTGCGTGGATTAGTTTTTTAATTTGTTTTTTTATAACTTTTTGTACTCCTTTGTTGCAGTGACCCAAACTATTAACTGCTATTCCTCCGGTAAAATCGACGTATTTGTTGCCGTTACTGTCAAAAAGATAAGAGCCTTTTCCTTTAACGATTAAACAATTAAATGGTTTGTAGCAAGGGATCATCACTTCATCAAAAGTATTTCTGGTAATTTTAAGCATGATCTTTATACCTCCTTTACAAAATTAATTTCATATGCAACTTCATCACATTTGTCTTTTTTAGGGCAGTTTTCGCAATCTTTAAGAATTTTTTCAGGTAAAGCAGTAATTACTGTTTTACTAAAACCAACTTTAGAGAAAAATTGCGGATTGCGGGTTAGAACGAAAACTTTTTTTATGTCCATTTTGCGGGCACGTTTTAGCAAAAACTCAACAATTGCTCTGCCTTGCCCTTGGCGCTGAATTTGCGGAGAAACACCAAGAGATCTTATTTCTGCAAGACCTGAATCGTAAACATAGAGGCAAGCACAGCCGCACACAACATTATCTTTTACGCAAACGGCAAATGATAAGATATTGCGGATAAGATCTGCTCTTTTACGAGGTAAGTTCTCGCCTTGTTTTGCCCAATAAGCAACCATGCTTTCAAGGCTATCTATATCACTTAAGCGAGCTTGCCGAACTAAGAAGTGTTCAGGGTTACTTTTATTTAGTACTGTTGAGATTTGAGCTATTGCTGCTTCTATTTTATTTAATTCTAAGTTGCTCAATTTAGAGCTTTGATTTAAGTATAAAGCTTCATTATAAATATCTTCAATAGAAGCGTTTTTAAAGGCTTCTAAATCGAAACTATAGGTATTATTGGTGTCTTGGTTATTCATATAGATCTCCTGCGAATAGTGTGTTTTTAAATACTTTTATATTTATCGAGCTGAAAAAGAAGTGCCGATTCGTCGCAGGGAAAAGAGATTTGAAATAAGTTCAGGATCAGTTAAAGAAGCAATAAAAACAGGACGATGAGTAAGTTTAGCTGCATCAAGAGCGGTTTTGACCTTTACGATCATTCCATCTGTAATCACCTTTTGATTAATAAGCTCAAAGGCCATTTCTTCTGAAAGGTTTTCAATGATGTTTCCGTTTGCGTCTTTTACGCCTTTAACGTCTGATATAAAAAATAGGGGAGCATTAAATATTCGGGCTATCGCTAAAGCAACATCGTCGGCATTAATATTGTACATATCACCTTTTTCATCAATACCTACAGAAGCGATAAACGGAGTGATTTTATTTTCTAGAAGTAAGGAAAGGAATTCTCCGTTTTCAGGTAGGGCTGTTGCCACGTTGCCGAATTTTTTGCCAAAGGCTGATAATGTCACACTATTGCCGTCAGTTGCGATTAAGCCTAAAGGATTAAGACCGCATGCTTTAGCATCTGCTTGCAGATAGCGATTGCATAGACCGGCAAGAGCTGCGGTTATGTAGGGCATTTGTTCGGGGGGACTTACCCTGATTCCGTCAATTTTTTCGGTTTTTAAGTCAAGTTTTTTAAGCAATGCGTCTACTTCAACGCCGCCGCCGTGGACAAAAATAACTTTTTTGCCTCTGACGGCTGAAAATAATGCTTTTAGTGCAGCTTTATTTTCAAGAGCTTTTCCGCTTAACTTAATCACCGGTATGTCGTTTTGAGGCATACGAAGTTCTCCTAAATAAGAGCGGTGGTTTCGTTAAAGTCAAAATGCAGATTTAATGTCTGCACGGCTTGTGCTGCAGCGCCTTTTTGCAGATTGTCAATTGCAGAGCAAATGACGATGTACCCGTCTTCGCTTACGGTAAAGCCGATATCGCAGTAAGGCTGATTTATTACGTCTTGCAGCTTTGGTAATTCGTTCTTAATTCTTACAAGCGGTTTGTTTTCATAGTATTTTAAAAATACGGAAAGAACGTTTGAGGCATCAACTCCGGCAGAAAGTTTTGCCGTGATGGTGGTTAAGATACCGCGTTTAAATGATCCTAAATGAGGGTTGAAAATAACTTTAGTTCCTGCATATTCTTCAATTTCCGGTAAGTGGCGGTGTTTGAAGATGTTATATGCGTTTAAGCTTACCTCACAAAAACTGTTGCTGAGTTTTGCTTTGCGTCCGGCTCCTGAAACTCCGCTTACCGAATTGATGACGGGAGCAAAATCAGCATCAAGAAGTTTTTCGCGGCAAAGCGGGATGAGAGGTAGTTCTGCTGATGTTGTATAGCATCCGGGAATTGAAAGCATTCTGGTGTTTTTTATTGCATCATGACTTGCGATTTCACATAAGGAATATACGGCTTTATTTAAAAGCTCAAGATTTTCATGTTTAAAACCGTAATATTTTTCGTATGCACTAAGATTTTTAAGTCTATAAGCTCCTGATAGGTCAAAAACAGCGCAACCGGCGTCATATAAAATCGGAGCAATATCGTGACTTACCTTGTGATCGGTAGCTAAAAACACCGCATCAATTGCTTTAAAGTCGTCTTTTAATTTTTCAGCAGCTGGCAGAGGTTCAAGGATAAGATCGGTTTTATTATAAAGAGAACCGTATAACGAATTGATTTTTTTATATTTATCTTCACTTTTTTCTGATACGAAAAGTTTGGTCAGCAAAACCTCAGGGTGCTTTAAAAGAATAGAAACAAGTTCAGCACCGGCATAACCGCTTGCACCAATGATCGCAACTTTTATCATGATTCAATTCCTAAAAATAAGTTTTTTAATATTAAAAAAATTTAATTTATGATTCACTAAAATTAGAAAAAATGCACTATTTTAGTGATATTTTATTTTATTGTTATTTATTTGTTTTATAAGAAAAAATATTTTATTAATGCACAAAAAAGGTGTAAAAGCATAATTCTTTTTTTGAAAAAAATAGATTTTTTTGCGTTTTAAGCTCTTAAATTGGTAAGTTTACAAATGTGTTTTTAAGCAAAGGCAGATTTTATGTTCGCATTTAAGGATTATTTTAAGATATTAAGTAAGCTGGTTTCTTTTGATACACAAAGCTCCGATATTTTAGCTTTTGATAATAACAATAAAGAATTAATCGAGTATGCTGCAGAGTTTTTAGAAGATCTGGGGTTTAAAGTTGAGCTCACGCTTCTTCCTAACGGTAAATATAATCTTGCGGCAAATTTAAACGGTAAAAACGGCGGAATGATGTTGTCATCTCATACCGACACGGTTCCGTGTGATGCAAAGTTTTGGCAAAGCGATCCTTTTGAACTTATACAAAAAGGCGAAAATCTTTATGGATTAGGTGCTTGCGATATGAAGGGTTTTGCTGCTTTATCTTTATTGTTGGCTAAAAATATAGCAGAAAACGGCAGCAAAAAGCCTTTACATATTTCTCTTACCGCAGATGAAGAAACCTCAATGATAGGAGCTAGGCATTTTACAAATAGAAGCGATGTTTCTCCTGATTTAATTATTATAGGAGAGCCGTCATCACTGCATTGCATAAGTGCTCATAAAGGTTATATGGCCAGAAAGGCGGTATTTAAAGGCAAGTCATGTCATTCAAGCGATCCTCGTCATGGGATAAACGCAATTAAACTTGCGTTTTTATTTGTAAATGAACTCAATTTATTTGAACAAGAACTTAAAACATATAGCGATGAGCGCTTTTTAGTTTCATATCCGACGATTAATATTGGTGCAATTCATGGCGGTGACAGTATTAATCGTGTTTGTGCGGAAGCGGAGCTTTTATTTGACGTAAGACCGACACCGCTTTTTGATGCAAAAAAGATTGATAGACGACTTAGTGAAATTACAGAAAAAATAAATGAACGTTTTGTTAACGCCGTTTCAATAGAAATACCTTATCCGGATATTGATGTTTTCGATAATAAGAATAAGCAAATCTTATCAATTTTTGAAGAATTGTTAGATGAGAAAGCTATAGGCGTGAATTATTGTACTGAAGCTTCATTACTGAAGAATTTAGGATCTACGGTTGTTTTCGGACCAGGCAATATTGCAAATGCTCATCAAATCGATGAGCATATTGAAATCTGTGAGATTGAAAGGTGCTATTGCTTATTGGAAAAAATATACGGAAAATTATATTCGGTGAAATAAAGAAAAAGGCCGCATTTGCGGCCTGAAAATTAATGTGTTTTAGAAAAAGGTATCGGTTTTTGCAGATTTGAACATAGCTCTCCTTGCAGATCATGGGTATCGCTCGCGGTAATTTCTACTTTTACGATATCACCCTCACGAATACCTTTTGCGTTGTGTATGGTAATGATGCCGTCTACGTCAGGTGCTTCGTATTTGGAGCGGCCTACAGCAATGCCGTCTTCATTTAAAGTATCAATAACGACATCGTATACTTTGCCAATCCTTGCTTTGAGTTTTTCTCTTGAAATCTGCTCTTGAGTTTCCATTAAAATGGCAGCTCGTTCTTCACGAATTTCAAGCGGTACCGGATTGGGAAAATCATTGGCTGCAGCTCCGTCGACATCAGAGTATGGGAAGCAGCCTACGCGATCGAGTTTGGCTTCTTTAATAAAAGAAAGGAGTTCGCTGAAGTCTTCTTCAGTTTCCCCGGGGAATCCGGTGATAAATGTAGATCTGATTGCTATATCAGGGCGGATTTTACGCCAATTTTCAATTGTTGCGAGCATTTTTTCGGTATTTCCCGGACGTCGCATTTGCTTTAATATTCTTTCACTTGCATGTTGAAGCGGAACGTCGAGGTAAGGTAGGACGATGTTGTCTGCCATAAGCTCGACAATTTTATTTGCTTCCTTACTTGGATATACATAATGAATGCGCAGCCAGCGTTTTAATGAAGCAAGTTTTTTACATAATTGCGATAATGTCGGTTGGTTTTTTAAATCAAAACCGTAATCAGATGAGTCTTGGGCAATAATTAACAGTTCCTTTACCCCGCGGGAAGTGAGGTCACTTGCTTCTTTATAAATATCGTCGGGATTCCTTGAACGCAGCGGACCGCGTAATGACGGAATAATACAAAATGCACAGCGGTGGCGGCATCCTTCTGCTATTTTTAAATATGCATAATGAGGTGGAGTAAGAAGAATGCCGGACGGATTTACGTGCTGTACCGCTTCTTGAGGCGGTTCACCTATTAAAGTACGGATTCCGCGCAGTACGGAGGCTCTGGTTCCTGGACCGTATACGGCAGCAACTTGCGGATATTCTTTTAAAATAAGCTGAGCTTTGGCACCAAGGCAGCCTGTTACTATAACTTTCGGAGCATAGGAAACAGCTTGTCCTATCGCCTCAAGCGATTCTTCTACTGCAGGAGAAATGAAACCGCAGGTATTGACTACGATTAAATCGCAATCTTCGTAGTTGGCTTCAATTTGATAACCTTTTGCGATTAATACTGACGTTAATCTTTCGGTATCAACAAGATTTTTAGCACATCCTAGGGAAATAAGACCGATTCTTGGGATTTTTTGCATAGAAAATAAATATGAAAAAGCCCGAAAGCATATTCGGGCTTTAGATTAAATAAAAAACAATTAAGCTTTAAAGGTTTGCTCAAGAGGCGGGACAACTTGCTTTTTACGGCTCATAACGCCCGGCATCCACATATTAGAATCAGCCTTTAAGGCGCTGATTACAGTTGCAGCATCATCAGAAGAGAGCATGAGCTCAGAACCTTCTTTCATAATGTCGGTAAGTACTAAAATAGCACTGTGGCGGCCTTCGTTCTTTACGGCATCAAGTTCTGCTTTTAATGCTGCCTTAAGCTCCGGAGTTACCATTTCAAGGGAGATAAGCTCAAGCTGACCTATACCTATTTTTTTACCTGACATATTAAAGTCTTTAAAATCACGGAAAATAAGATCGCGAGGGCTGGCACCGTCAAGGCAGCTTTTAGCTTTAAACATATCCATGCCAAGGGCCTGCATATCGGTAATTCCGGCAATAGCTGCAAGTTCTGAGGCCGCTTTCTTATCTGCATCAGTGCAGGTAGGGCTCTTAAATAGAACGGTATCGGAAAGAATAGCGCATAACATAGCACCTGCTAAGTTTTTATCAATAGCGACACCATAGAAGTCATGCATGATTTTGATTACGGTATTGGAACATCCTACAGGCTGGATCCAGCATTCAACCGGGCTGTCTGAAGTAACATCGCCTAATTTATGGTGATCAATAATTCCAAGAAGCTTAGCTTTAGAGAAATCTTCAGGAGCTTGAGCCAAATCGGAGTAGTCAACTAAATAAACGTCATTTCCGGCAACGGAAGAAACGATTTCAGGGGCGGATAAGTTAAATTTCTTTAAAACGAATTCGGTTTCAGGAGCGGGGGCGCCTTGCGCAACTGCTTTAACATCAATTCCGCGTCCTTTGTAGAGATTGGCTGCTGCCAATGCAGCAACGATTGAATCAGTATCCGGATTTTTATGGCCTAAAACCAATGCTGTCATTTTTAAACCTCGGTAAATTGAATAATTTAACGTTAAGATTTTACCACAGCCTTTAACGCTTTGCTTTTTTGTAAAGCAGCTTAAAAAATAATAAAAGCAGCTTTTTTCTTGATTGAGATAACAGCTTAATAAATTGAACGTATTAATTAGCTTAAAAATAAGGTTATATTTACTAAAGACAAGCTGTAGACCTTTGCTTCAGTACTGAGTATAAGCATGTGTTACAATGAGTTAGCGCATAAATTTCTTTAATCGGCAATTAAAAATTTAAAACTGCGATTACGGAAAGAAAGTTTAACCTTAAAAAACAAATTAAATGCAGTTTGTCTTGCCTTAACAGCCTGTTAGCTGCATGCGGTAGAAAATATCCGCTTTTAAGCGGAGAAATAAAGTTAAAAAGAGGATTTTATCGTGAAGAAGTTCCGGAATGTGTTAGTTATTATTGAAACAAGACAAATGCGGCAGCCGGCACTCGAGCGCGCTTTAGCCTTGGCTCAGGCAAGCGGCAGGGATAAAGTCCGTATTACTGCAGTGATGCCGGTGTTTGATTTTTCCTGGGATTTAACTTCAATTTTGTCCGTTGAGCAGGAAGAAAGCATGCGTGAGTCCGTGATTAAAAAACATCAAAAATGGCTGGACGCATACTTACGTATTAATGCCATGGGCTTTGATATTACGTCAAAAGTTATATGGTCTAAAACTATCGGCAAGGAAATAACTGCAACCGCTAAAGAGATCGGAGCAGATCTTATCGTTAAAACAGCAGATGTTCACGGTATGCTTGATTCGGTTATTTTTACTCCTCTTGATTGGCAGCTTTTGCGTCATTCTCCGGTTCCTGTCCTTATTGCTAAAGATCAATTATGGCACCCTGAGGGTATTATTGCAGTAGCTGTGGATTTATCCGATCCTGCCGATATGGAGCTGCGTTACATCAACATGCGCCTTTTACGTGAAGCTCAAGAGCTTGCTACCATTACCCGTTGTCAAATTCATCTGGTAAATGCCATTCCGCCTGTGATCCCTCCGGCATCCATTGATTTGCCCGGTTTTACACCTGACTTAATCGGTGAGGAAGCCTTAAAGGAAGGATGTAAAAACGCTTTATCTTTTGCCGCGCGTCACCGTATTTCTCCTGAACGCTGTCATATTCGTGAAGGTCAGCCGGATGAGGTCATTCCGACTTTGTGTACAGAGCTTAAACCTACAGTATTGTTTATCGGCACTTCTGCCCGCAGAGGTATTGCTGTTGCTTTAGTCGGAAATATTTGTGAAAGAGTAATTGATGAATTAAACTGTGACGTGGCCGTCATAACACCAAAGGCCGTTTTGGGAAGAATTCCGTTTGCCGCTGAAAAATAAGGAGTAAAGCGTGCGCGACGATACCACGTTGCCTGAGAAGGCTGACGATTATGCAAGGCACGTCAGCCCTTATTTTGTTATCGAAGACAAGCAAAGCAAATATAAAGCCGATAAATTATTTAAACGCTTAAGACGTAAAGTAGGTCATGCTATAGGCGATTACGGCATGATTGAGCCCGATGATAAAGTAATGGTATGCATTTCAGGCGGTAAAGACAGTTATGCCATGCTTGATTTGCTTTTGTCTTTAAAACGTTCGGCTCCTTTTCCGTTTTCTTTAATTCCGGTTCATCTTGATCCGGGCTTTCCCGGAACTCCTGAAGGAGTCGTAGAAGGACATTTACAAAAAGTAGGCCTTCCTTATCATATTATTAAGCGTCCGGTTTTTGAAATTTCCAAAGAGAAACTTCAAGGCAAGAAAACCATGTGTTCAATTTGTTCGCGCATGCGCCGCGGCTTTTTGTACGGTTTTGCCAGGGAAATGGGCTTTAATAAAGTGGCTTTAGGCCATCATCGTGACGATATTTTGGCTACTTATTTTCTGAATTTATTTTATTCGGGAATAATGAAAACCATGCCGCCTATTCTGCGTACTGACGATGACACTTTAACTCTAATAAGGCCGCTTGCTTATTGCCGGGAAAGAGATTTAAACATTTTAAGCAAACTAAAAGATTATCCTGTTTTACCCAAAGGACTTTGCGGATATGGAGAAGATCAGCAGCGGGCCGCTATGGTTGCCATGCTGCGCAAATGGGATAAGGAATATCCTAAAAGAACGGATATTATTTTTAAAGCGCTTAAAAATGTAGTACCGTCACATCTTTTGGATCAGAATCTTTTTGATTTTTCCAAAATATCAGCTGGACCTAAGATCAAATAACATGCCTTTAAAGTTAGCCCGTTTTAAAGAAGATTTAAATGAGGAGCAATATAAAGCGGTATGTACTACTGAAGGGTATCTTCGGGTACTTGCAGGCGCCGGAACCGGAAAAACTAAGACTTTAGCTTATCGTTATGCATATTTGCTAACCGCTTTAGGTATGTCGCCAAAAGCGGTTTTGTGCGTTACTTTTTCAAATAAAGCCAGCAGGGAAATGCGTTGCCGTATAAATAAATTATGCGGAGATATTGCTCTTCCTTATGTGACCACTTTTCATGCTTTTTGCTGTGATCTTTTGCGTGAGGATATTCACGCTTTAAGCTTTGTCAAAAATTTTACCGTTATTGACGTATCCGATGTCAAGGAAGTATTAAAGCCGATCTTTAAATCATTGGGCATTACGGGTAAGGATTTTACTTTAAAAGATGCGTGGGAGTACATTGATTGGAAAAAGGGTGATATTTCATATGTGCCTGTCATGTGTGCTTATGACAGCAATAATATTTTAGAAGCGGCGGCAAATGCTTCAAATCTTAAAGAGCAGGTGTTCTGGCAGTATATTTATCAATGCAGAACCGCATGTTTTCTTGATTTTGATGATCTTATAGCTTTTGCTCTTACTATTTTGCGGACTAGAAAAGATATTAAAGAAAAGTGGCAAAGTCGTTTTGAATATATTGAGGTTGATGAATTTCAGGATATTGATGCCTTGCAATATGAGCTTATCAGTATTTTAAGCGGCAAGCATAAAAATCTGTTTATAGTAGGCGATCCTGATCAGACCATTTACTCGTTTCGTGGGGCAAATGTTAAATATTTTACTGATTTTGCAGAAAAATTTCCCGGTACTGTTACTATTAATCTTTTTAAAAATTATCGTTCTCAAGCTTATATTCTAGATTGTGCATATACCTTGATTTCAAATAATGACGACCCGGGACGCAAAAAGCTGCAGGCAATGCGTAAAGATATTGATATGGATGCCATGGCAGCAATTGCTGAGATAAAAAATAATGAGGAAGATGATTTAAAAACCGCTGATTTGCTTAAAGCGGCGTTTAATAAACAGCTTTTGCCTAATGACTATCCGGTAGAATTTAAGATTGTCGAGGATAATAAGAAAACTATGCTGCCGGTTATTGCCGGCTGTCCATCAGTGCAGTCGCAAGCAGAATTTGTCGTAAGGGAAATTTTAAACATTAAAGATATCAATAGACATTCATCCGTTGCTGTTTTGTACCGTTCAAAGCATTTATCTCAAAGTATTGAGCAGGCGCTTATTAAATATAATATTCCCTATCGGGTGTATGCCGATGTAAGGTTTATGGAGCGCAAAGAGATTAAAGATGTCGTTTCTTATTTAAGACTTATTTTTAATCCGGATGATGATGCTGCTTTTGTCCGCATCATCAATGTACCAAGACGAGGTTTTGGTATAACGCGGCTTTCCCGGCTTAAAAATTTGGCAAGTCAGGACAATCATTCTCTTTTTAGGACGCTTGTACATAGACTTGATGACAGAGATCTTAATGTAACAGCAGCGGTAAAGGAATTTGTTGAAAATATAATTTTATTAAATGAAAAATCTCCTGCAGGTCCCAGTGCCGAGCTTGAGAAAGTATTAAATCTTTTTAAGTATGAAGTAATGCTTAAAAAAGAAGGGGATAACGACAGACTTGAAAGCCTTGCTACTTTACGTTTTCTTGCGCGTGATTTTGAAAATAAAATGGGAGAGCGCAGCAATATAGCAGATTTTTTAACGCATCTGGCGCTGTCATCATCTAAAGATGATGATAATAACGAAAATCAGGTCGAGCTTATGACCGTACATAATTCCAAAGGGCTTGAGTTTGATTATGTGTTTGTTGTCGGAGTTAATGAGGGAATTTTTCCGTCATCAAAATCATCAAGTTTGCAGGAACTGCAGGAAGAACGAAGACTTTTGTATGTCGCTATGACCAGGGCGCAAAAACAGCTGTTTATTTGTATGTTCGGCGGTACCGCATATTCAGGAGAGGAGCTGAAAGTTTCGCGTTTTATTGAAGAGTTTAGGGAAGATGAAATCTTCGTTACCGGGAAAAAACTGATTAAGCCTTACTTAAACAGTGCAGTAAAACATGTTTTAAAACATTTTAGCATAGGAGATAAGGTTACAAATCCCGTTTTAGGTTATGGGAAAATAGAGGAAGTTAATGAAAAGTCCGGAGAATACTTGGTTTATTTTAAGAGTATTAATAAATCCCGAACTTTATCATTTAGTGCTCCTCTTGAACTGATTGATGCTAATGATGATGACTGATTAAAAGCGCGGCAATTACTCCTATAAGCAGAAAGAAGAAGCGATAAAGCATTTTTTGCTGGTTTTGGGATTTATATAACCTAGGCAGCAGATCGCAAAGAGACACGTAAATAAAGCTTGATGCTGACACGGCAAGAGCATAGGGTAAAAGTCCTTTTACCGTGTCTAAAAGGAAATATCCTAAAATCGCTCCGCAAATTGCTCCGCATCCTGAGATCAAACTTATTGAAAAAGCTTGAGTGCGGCTCATTCCGCAGTCAAGCAGAATAACGTAATCACCTATCTCCTGGGGAACTTCATGAATTAAGATGGCTGCGGTTACTGCAAGGCCTAAATGAATGTCTACAAGATAAGAGCTTACTAAAATAATACCGTCGCAAAAAGCATGTAAAAATGTTCCGCATAAAAGACCGGCAGCTCCTTTGCTTAAAGCATTTTCCTTATGGCTGTGGGAATTAAAGAACATTTCAATTCCGATAAGTACCAATACGGCAATAAGCACAGTAAAGCCTATAGAATGCGGATTCAGGCTTTCTTCCATTGCTTCGGGTAAAAGATGACTTAAGGAGATGGTAATCAAAAGACCGACGGCAATAAGCGACAACGGCTTGGCAAAATTTTCAAGACGCTTTGATCCGGTAATTAAAATAATAAACGCTGCGGCAAGCGGTGCAATTACCGCTGACGGAATTAAATAGTAAAACACGATGCGATTTCCTTTTAAATTAGGACGACATTATACAGTTACTTAAGGCTTACTCGACTGATAAGAAATCGCATTTAGTCTGTATTTAGCACTTTTGATGCAATTAAAATTGCATCTTTAGTTGCTTTGACATTGTGAACACGGACGATTTTGGCTCCTTTCATCACCGAAATAACAGCGCCGCTTACTGATGCGTTATCACGAAGTGAAGCAACAGGTTCGTTTAATACTGCTCCGAGCATTGATTTGCGCGATAAAGCCGAAAGAATAGGATAAGGGCAAGCGCATAAAACATCCAAGTGCTTTAGTAACAAGTAATTATCGTCAACGCTTTTACCAAATCCAAACCCCGGATCCAAAATGATATTATTTTCTTTTATTCCGGCTTTTAAACAAATTTCTGCGCGCTGTAGAAGAAAATTTTTCACTTCTTCTACTACGTTTTTATATGAAGGATTGTTCTGCATGGTAGATGGAGTTCCCTGCATATGCATAAGACATACCGGTATCTGCAGTTTAGCGGCACATTCTACGGCATCAGGCTCAGTTAACGCGCGTATATCATTCCAAATATGCGCACCTTCCTTGACGCATTCTTTAATAATTGCCGGACGAGAGGTATCAACAGAGATCATAACGTCAAGATTAGCCGCAATCTTGCTTACAATCGGGACAACGCGGGAAGCTTCTTCATCTTCCGATACGTATGCGGCGCCGGGACGGGTAGATTCTCCGCCGATATCAATGATATCCGCTCCTTCATCTACCATCTTGACGGCATGAGCAAAAGCCTTATTTTTATCAATAAATTTTCCGCCGTCGGAAAAAGAGTCGGGAGTAACGTTTAAGATGCCCATGACGGCAGGAATATTAAGTTTAAGAGTACGATGATTAAAGCTAATCTGCATTATTTTTATCCTTTTTAACGTAAATCAGATATTTGACGGCAAATTCATTTTTTTCTTTGTGGTACAAAAGACTGAAGCGGTCAAGAGCAATCAGATCTCCTGCAAAAAAGTATCCTAGCTCTTTGAGGTGCTGTTCTAAACGCTTGATGCCGTTTAAATGTGCTTTTTTATCCCCTAAGATGGTGACGGATGCGTAAGTTCCTTTAGGCAGAGTGTATCTTAGTGCTTGTTTGCTGCCTTTCAAAGCTTTGGCACAAATATATGAGGCTTTAAGTTCTTTGTCAAAGTTCTTTTTTTCAATAATAAAGCCGAAAGTGCTTTGCAGAAAAATATTTTTATTGCAGCAATCAGTAAAGAATCGGGACAAATGTTCAGATAAATCATCATAAGATGCGACAGCTGAAACATCTGTTTTAAAAGCAATAAAAGTTTCGCTTGGTTTATTTATTAGTCGTACCGTTTCGTAGTTAGAGGTTTTGATATCTTCAATTTCATTTAATAAATCGTTGATAAGCTCTTCTTTAAGAGCCAGTTTAAGCCGTTTTTGTTTTAAATATTCCTGCTTTTGCCGTAAAAAGCCGATAAAAGAATCGGCGTTAAAATTTTTAATTTGGGACTTTATTTCTTTTAACGGAGTATCGCTGTCCGTTAAAGTCTCAATGAAATTAAACAGGAAAAATTGTTCTGGAGCATAGTAGCGGTAATTATTTTTACCTATGAATTCAGGTTTGAGCAAGCCTATTTTATCGTAATGAAACAGTGTTTCTTTAGTGGTATTGCAAAGTTTGGCAAAGGTACCGCAAGTAAGTTTTTTTGTGTTCATAAAAATTTCTTGACTATAGGCTTACACTATAGTTCATGATCTCACCGCCTTGAATATAATGCAATGATTTAGGAGGTAAAAAATGAATGCATGGACTTTTTTGTTTATTGCCGGCGTCTGTGAGATCGGCTGGCCCCTGGGGTTTAAGCTTGCCAATGATTTTCTTAATCTGCGCTGGGGTTTTATTGCTTTTAGCGTAGTTTCAATGATTTTAAGCGGATTTTTTTTGTTTTTGGCTCAGCGTCATATTCCGATCGGTACGGCTTATGCCGTATGGACGGGAATAGGTGCAGTCGGGACTTTTATTGTCGGTGTGTTTTTATTTAAAGATCCGCTGATGGTCTCAAGACTTTTGGGAATATCTCTTATTATTGCGGGAGTGATGATTTTAAAATTTACGGTAGTGTAATTAAAGGTAACTTAATATTTTTTCATGCTTTTTTACTATAGAGCATAAGCCTTTTAGGCAAGGATTTCATGTTCCTGCAACTTTGTTGGCTTTTCATAGCTAAAACGCTCGCAAAATGATAGACTTATTCATTAGAAAAAGGCGTTTTTCATGGTGTTTCCGGTAAAAAGTTCAGCGCCAGAGCTTTTGACCGGAGTTCTCTTGTTACATTAAAGCGGCAGATTATGAAACAGAATAATTTATTAAAATTAATTGCGATCGGGGCTTTTTGCTCTGTTCCTTTTATTATGTCAGGATGCGCTGCCGTAGCGGTCGGAGCTGCTACAGGAACTACCGGAGCCATAATCGGTTCTGACAGTCGTACTATCGATTCTATGTTTTATGATGAGACTATAGAGCAGAATGCGTACAAGATTTTTAAAGAAAATGAGAAGTTGTCTAAAAAAGATGATTTTTCCGTTTCGGTTATTTCTATGTCGGGAAATGTACTTTTAGTCGGTCAAACTATTAACAGCGAGTATTTCAATTCTTGTCTTGAAAAGATTAAGCGCCTTGATTATGTACGTAAAGTATATAATTTTGTTACTTTCAAACAACCAGTTTCGGCCGGTGTTACCGCAAATGACACTTATATAACGTCTAAGATTAAGACCAAGCTTTTATTCGGTGAAAATATTCGTTCTGGAAGATTTAAGGTCGTAACTGAAGACAGTATGGTTTACCTATTAGGTTATGTAACCCGTGATGAAGCCATTCGTGCCGTCAATGAAGTTCAGAAAATTGACGGTGTAAAGAAGATTTATACGATTTTTGATTATATGGAAAACGTCCCGGTTCAGAAACCTTCGAGCAATCCTCCTGTCATTGATCAGTCTCAAGCTTCATCAGGAACGTATTCTGACACACAGCCTATAAGTACGGTTTCATCCGAGCCTTTGGAGATATCGTCTTCAGGCTCCTACGATTCGGCAGTCGGGGCGCAAGACAACGGCGGGGCTGTAATCGTTGATGATACGTCGTTGCCAGGGGTTTATTAGTTTGCCTAAAAAAATGCAGCGTGTACTCGCTGCATTTTAGTCTCAGAATTAAAAATGCCTAAATCTGCTTTATATTTTTTAGACTTTTATAATCCCAATGACGGAGAACTTGATACCGCTCTTGAAGTCGGTGTTTTGCGTTGGGATCAAAAAGAAGAGCGTCCTTCAGTATATTTGCATACTTTTTTAAGGCCGCAAAATCCGTCACGAGTTCGTTGGGCAAATGCACTGGATCACGGTATTTCGCGTAAGCTTATTATGGACGGAAATTTTCCTACTCTTCAGGAAGTTTTAAACTGTAATTTTTTACGAGATAAGCAGGTTGTGTGTTTAAATCCCGGAATTGAACCGTGTCGTTCGTTTGTGAGAAAGGCAATCAGCGTTCAGGGTATAGTAAACACTTGGCAGGAAGTATTCAGACAAAATGAAGATATAGCAAAACTTATCCGTCCGTCCCAAATGCTGGAGTATTTAGGCTTGCCGGTTAAGGATGAGTCTAATACGCATTATACCCCGCTTTTGTGCAGACTTCATTCGCTTGTTGCTATTTGGTTTTTTTTGTCTTTATATAAAAATAATCCTCAGTCGTTAAAGCAGGGCGGATTACCCATAACCACTTTATGGCCGCTTCCTAGCGTTAATGATGTGTGGTTTGAAAATAATCCCCAATCTTTTAAAGATATTTCTCCTGCTGCGATAAAACGCTTTTTTTCTGACGGGCTTGCAGACAATTTAAACTGGTATGCTTTAAGTGTATTTTCGCATGATTGGGTGTTTAAGCGTCAAAGTCTTCCTGATATTGCACATCTTAAAAATCTTGACGCCATGGCTGACTTCGTGTTTAATCGCGTGCTCAATCTGCAAATGAAGCTATGGGTGCTAATTTATTACTCAATTTATGATAAGAAAGTTAAGTATGCTCAGGAAATAGCTTTGCATGAGGGTAATATTTTAAGTATGCCTCAAGCAATTCGTGAGGATTTTACGGCTTTTTTCATTCGTCATTTAGAGGATTTTTTAAGTAGAGATCAGAAAAGGCAGTTGATTCGCTCAATGGTTCATCATTATTTAAAGGAAAGAGCAGAAGAGCATTTTGAAAGCTACAATTATGATGCGCTGTACCGGCATAACAGTAAAGACAGATTAAGTCCGCTGCTGTTCAGAGCTGATTGTCCTCAAGGATCTTTTGTCAAATGTTTTAAAGAAATAAAGAAGAGCAATAACCAGATTTTATACCGGCGTTACGAGATTTCAGGAAATCGTCATGATCGTCAATGCTGTATTGACCGAATCAATGAGCTTTTTAACAATTTTATGCATGAAGTGCATGATCCTTTATCCTGTTATTGGAGTAATGCTCCTTTAAGACAGTGGATTCAGTACATTACGGGCATTCCTTGGGATGAATACGCTAAAATACCGCGTCCCAATGAGCCACAGTATCTGCTTGCATCAAGAGCTTTTTTAAAACAGGTTATTTTGGAAGAGAGAACCCCATGGCTTGATGAGCTCAAGCATACTATGATGAAGGTAGTTGAAGAAATAAACGCTGCAATAGACGGGACTTATTGCAGACAGTTTACTTTTCAGGGAATTTCTATTGAAGTTGTGGTCAGCAAAGAGCAAGGATCATTTTTTAAACGGCTTGCACATATTTTTAATCGCGGTTAAGAATGCTTTTGCACTGAACCGGCATTTTTAAGCGCTGACGCTTAACTTTAGGCAGCGGATGATTAATATCTGCGGGCATGAACCAACTTATGAGCTCTTGGCCGCATCCGTCACCTTCCGGCGGAAGATCCTGATTTACGCAGTAAGGACTGTCTGTTGGGCAGGCAAGTCTTACGTGCATATGGGCACGATGTCCGAACCACGGTCTTACTTTTGAAAGCCAGCTTCTGTCTTGTCCTGCATAGAATTGACATAATCCTTCTTTGATTAGAGGGCTGACAAAGATTCTGGTGACTTTAGCATCGCTTGCTGCAAGACGGATAAGTTCAGCTCTTTCATACGTAAAATCTTTGGTTAAAGTGTTTTTGTTTACCAGATAAATATATTTTAAATTTTTTAACTCTTTTGGTGTTTTGCGCGGCTCGGCAAAAACAAAAGGTATATCGACATCAAGACCGATGTTATGGCTGGCATGATCGGAGTTCGGTCCCAAATCCCCTCCTGCTTTTAATGAAATATCACCGATCAAAATCGGAGGAAGACCGGCCGCCTTTACTTTTGCTATCAAATCATTAAGATACTTTACCATGTCAGGGTGTGCATAATTGCGTCCGTTATGGGATCGAAGCGATTGATGGTATGCTGATTCTTTGGGAAAAGCGACTGCGTCTTTGATACACCCTTTGGAGTAGCTTCCGAAAATTTCAGCAGCTGTTGCGTTATATGCAATGCAATAGCCTAAAATAGCGGGAATAATTAATTTAAATAAAGTTTTTTTAATCATTTTTTTACCTGAATTTGCATTAAAAAATGTCGCTGTGCTATATTTTTTCTATCTTTGTTAATAGTTAAGCTTATGTTACTTAAATTTAATTTAAATTCCATATTTTATCCGTTGAAAGCTTTAGCTTCTCGTGCTTTTTATTTGCATGTTTTATTTAAGATGCGCGGCTGGGGCTTTTATTATTTGTTTTTAATTTGTGCGCTGATTGCATTTCCTGCCTGTGTAAAAGTTATGGATGTTCTGTCAAGTTTAAAACAGATGGAACTTGTAACTTTGGTGTCAAAGATCCCGCCGAGCTATCTTGATGCCAACGGAGTCTTAAGTCCCAAAGAAGGATCCAGAGATTTTGTTGAGATAAGAAACTCAAAAGGGGATCCCTCGATAATTTATAATCCTTTAAATAAAGTATTAGAAGGGGATGAATTAAAAGCGCCGATTGAACTTACCGGTACTTCTGTAGTGTTCAAATCATTTGAACAGTCTAATGCCGTGCCTTATTCATCAATTTTTCCGACTAATGCAAATTTTGAACCTTATGAGGCCGCTGCTTCTTTAGACAGTGTTTTTAATTCGTCATGGTTCACTGTCTGGGGAATGATTACACTGTGGTTTTTTGCAATTTTAGCCTTTAATGCGTTGATAATAGCGCTAATCGGAAGAATTCTGCTGATTTTGGTCAGTAAGATAAAAATTAATTTTGCTTCAATGCTCAGAGTATCGTCGTTTGCTAATACTGTAGTTGCTTTGATACTTTTATTACAGTATTTCGTACATATTCCGCTTCCTTATACAGTTATAGCATTTTTACCGCTTATTTATGTTTATTTATTAGGAAAAGATATCAGAACTACGGTAAATAAGTACGGTACGTCGGCATTTTCTGGGCAGAATAACAGTAATAACGCAAGATATGATGACGGAAGTAACCGTTCGCCAAAAGACGACAATAATAAAGGATCCGGCGGATATTTTGCTCCGTAATAGGCAAGGTTTAAAGAAGTTCCTCAGCACTATCTGAGGAATTTTTTTAATTACTTGCCGGATATTCTCCGTATTTAAGCCATAAATTGGCCATTTCAAGATTAGTTTCGAAAGTGAGCGCGCCGCCTGTAAAGCCTGCTTTATGGACAAAAATCGTGCCGTTTAATCCTGAAACTTTATCAAGATCCTGCCCGTCAAGACCGCGCCAAGCAAGAGGTGCTCCGCAGCGATTGGCAAAACGTGATGCTTTTGATAAAGGTAAAGATTGAACGCGCCATCCTCGTTTACGATCCGGATAGACGGCAAGGATACAGTTTTTAAAAATATCAAAATGACTTAGTACGGCTTGAGTCCACGGCAATCTTGTGTGCATGATTAAAATTTTGCCGCCGTCATATACTTTTAAAACTTCTTTTATTCCGAACTCGGTATTTAATGCATTTATTGAGGCATTTTGCAGAATTTGCTTAAGCATTTTGACTGTCTGCATAAAAGCTTTGTCCTGCTCTTGGCCGCTTACCGCAGGAAGATTCTGCATGGCAACAATATAAGGAATTCCCGGATCGATTTGATAAAACTCATTTAACGCATTGAAGACATTACGCGCTTCTGTAGTTTGGGGGGCGATTTTATTTTCAAGAAATTCGTTTAATTGACCGTTGTCATTAAGATCGACCATGCACATGATTTCACGATCGATTCGATTGAAAGCTGCATCTATAATGTCGTTTTCATAATGAGTTTTAAGCAGATCTTCGGCGATTTTGCTTAAAAATTCTTTGCCGAATTTACACCACATTAAACCTGCAGTTGCATAGCGTATACCGTTTTCACGGCTTAAGGTAAATTCTTTGGAATGATGATCAAAGTGACGGTTATCGTTTTTACCTGACACATCAATAATAAGGTCGGCTTTTTCAAGCTCCAGCGGGTTTCTGGTACGGATGACGGAAGTATTGTCAAAAATATAACTTAAAATGGCGCAGGCGACTGTTTCATCAGCATGGAAGGTTCCGTCATGCGTGGCAATAAGCATTATTAAGCTTCTCCTTAACATTAAGCTGAAAGTGTTCTTATTTTAGGCAGAGGAATGATTAATATCCAGATCGATATGTAAATTTTTGTGAAAATTTTGGGTAAAACTGTATTGTAGCTTGTTAAAAACAAAAAGCCCCTGCATGGGTGAACTCTACCCCGTAGAGTAGACCGGTTAAGGT
>NZ_GL831000.1 GCF_000188195.1 Succinatimonas hippei YIT 12066 | reverse complement strand
CGGGGTTTTAGCCGCTGATCTTTTTTGATCAAAAATGCCGGTTTTTTTTACCGTTTCCGACCATATTAAACATGTTACTGTCGCCTATCTGTCTTATTCCCGCAGAAACCGTATCAAAAATACTTTCACCAAGCTTAAAAGCCGCATGTAGCTTAAACGCTTCCGCGTCAGCTTCGAAGATTCTTTATACAGTAAATGCTTTATCAAATTCATCGCGCTGACTTTGTATTCCTTTTATACTGCAGGATAGAAGGTGCGGTAAATCACGGTAGGAGCTGCCGCACCTTACACTCATCTGCATTATGGATGAACAGCGAAAAATTAAGGAATTCCGCTTCAGCGACACGAATGATCATGAGATAAATTCTTTATCCAAAAAACAGCGAGAATACCTTGATTTTTTAGCGTGAAATATCCTATGTCCTACTACGATACCGGGATTGATGAAGCAAACCGCGGAAAAAAGAACTCAAACAGCGCGATGGCGGTCTGCTTAAAGAAATCTAAAGAAGATTTTATCCGGACTGAAAATTTCGTGATATTAGTAAGCGCATGCTAACCATACGGGCAATAAAAAAGACCTAATCTAAGGTCTTTTGCGAATGGTGCCCAGGGCGGGACTCGAACCCGCACTCTCGCGAACTACCCCCTCAAAGTAGCGTGTCTACCAGTTCCACCACCTGGGCAACGAATCAATGGCGCATATAATATCAAATTTTTTTTGATTGTAAACACCATCTTTGAAAAAATATTTTAACCATATGATTTTAAAGAAATTAATTTTTAATAATTGTAGTTGATTTCATTGGCATAAAGTAGTGCTCCTTCCTTACCGGTCAACAGTTTCTGATAGATAGCATCATACAAAAGCACATTCTGTACATATTTTCTTGTTTCGGCGAAAGGAATATTCTCAACATACATTGCCGCATCACGCTTAATACCGTCCTTTGACTCCCAACGCACGACTCGTCCCGGTCCTGCATTGTAAGCTGCGGCAGCCAAAATACGGTTATTACCGAATTTATCCAGCATGTCGCGCAGATATGCCGCACCTAAGCGCACATTCTTTTCCGGGATCACTAAATCCTGAGTGCCGTTATAGCTCCAATCTCTCTGTCTTGAAACCATCTTAGCCGTTCCGGGCATCAACTGCATCAGTCCGACAGCTCCTACAGGAGAACGAATTGACGGATTTAACATACTTTCCTGACGAGATACACCGTACATGAATGATAATGAAACGCCCTGTTCTTTAGACTGCGCTTGATAGATATCAAAATAGACAATCGGGAAACGGTAAGCCAAAGCATCCCAGCGGCCGGAGCTTACGACACTGTCTATAGCATAGGCGGTATTACCTTGTCTTAATGCCCACTCGGCCATAAGCATCGCCGTATCGTCATCTGAGTTCTTGGCAATTTCGCGCCACTCAAACACGGCATCTCCGTCATCCATACCGTAAAGTTCAAAGAAACGGATAACAGCAGGATCGTTCTTAACGGATCCGGGCCATGACGCATGACTTGAAAGAGTTTCCTCATTAAACGGCAAATCTTCATCTAAAAACTGTGCGGCTAAAAATCCGAAGAAACTGCGATCTTTTGCTACCTCGGCTAAAATTTCGCTCCCCTCCTCTATACGACCTAATTCATAAACAGAACGTCCGAGCCAATATTTCCAATTAATTTGGCTTACAAAGTCTTCATTCATGCTTTGAAGGAGTTTATAGACGGTTTCCCATTGAGCGAACCAAATTGCTCTGCGCAAGCGCAGCTCTTTTATATTTTCCGTCCAGCCTACCGCAGGAAGATTTTTATCCACCCATTTAACATCAGATAAAGGACGGCCGCGGGACAACAGGTTTTCAGCCAAAATTTTCTTAATATCGACAGCCTCAATTTCGCTTGGATTAAAACGATTTACAAAAGTTGAATATAAATCCGCAGCTTCACTTGGATTTTGTTTGGCAAAACGCTTGAACGCAAGTACGGCAATACGCTTGTCGGCTTTTGAGTTTACGATTAAAGAATCGAAAATTTTCAAAGGATCGGAATAGTACTTCATATGCTCGTTAACGCGGGAAGCAAATGAAGAAGAGCTTAAAGATGAAGCTAAAGAATTTGTGGTTTGGCGATATGATTTTTGAATATAGGCTCGTTCAAACTTTTCAAGTTTAATTCTGTCGGTTAAATATCCGCGGCTGTTCCAAATAGCGAACAAACCGTTGCAGTCACTCGGCTGACGCCCCAACTGCAGATAAAGTTTAGAGGCAAAAGCAACTGCTTCCTCACTTCCCTTGCCGTTTTGCCATTTACTTTCATAAAAACGGCACATCAAAGCCTTTTGCGAGGAGTTAAGCTTGGCGTTTTCATCAAAAGGTTTTGTAGGCAACAGCTTATCAACAAGAGAATATTGTCCGCGGTTTGCCAAATAATGTACGTACGTGTTGCGAAGCAGCCGCGATAGTTCCTTCTGCTTATTTTCTTTAATAAAACGCATCACTTCGTTAAATTTAGCAGTTGACGGTTCACGCGATAAATAAAAATAATCAAGCCATAAATTTAACGGATAATTTTCAGGCAAAGAACTCTGCAACGCGCGGCCTTTTTCAAAATCACCGTCCTTAAATGCCTGTTTTGCCTGCATGTAGATATCGCGATATTGAGAAACGGCTTGAGGACTTGCGTCTATAAAAGAAAATGATTTTTCATAAAGAGGAATTGAAGGAGAAGCAACCGCAAGCTGAACACTAAGCGCGAAAACGGCGCTTAACGCACAATATTTAAATATATTGAGAGTTTTCATTTAACGACACAAACAAAAGGAATAGAAGAATAAATAATTATAGCCTTAAACAGGCTAAAAATTATAATCATTTAAAGAAAAGATGCATCTTAAATGCAATTAGTAGGCACTAAGCGACAAAGTACAAAGGAATGCACTTTTTTACTTATATAGGATTAGGATAGCAAGTCAGCCTGTAAGCCGGGTTCTGTTCTGCAAAGCAGCGGCAATCATTCATCTAGACCGACAATTGCTCATCGGTTCAAGCAATCTACCCGTCTCCCGTGCGGACCACACAAAATGGAGACCTATTTGATCTTGCTCCGGGTGGAGTTTACCCTGCCGTTTTTATTACTAAAAACGCGGTGCGCTCTTACCGCACCATTTCACCCTTACCGAAAACAAGTTCCGGCGGTATACTTTCTGTTGCACTTGTCGTAAGCTCACGCTTCCCAGACGTTATCTGGCACCCCGTCCTATGGAGCCCGGACTTTCCTCCCCTGTGACCGTATGCAAAAACACGCGTGCACAGCAGCGATTGCCTGGCTGACTTGCGGCAAATTATATCATATATGTCTGATTTTACGAGTTTGATTTAAGCTTAAGCGCTATATCATAAAGACGATTACGGTTAATTCCGGTAATATCGGATAAAGAAGAGCACACGACCTTTACAGGCGAAGTTTCAATAAGCTTTTTAAGCGCAACCACTACTTTTTCATCAACCTCCTCACTTTCCTTGGTTGGAGCAGGCCCAACTACCAGCACGAATTCCCCGCGAGTACGGTTTTCATCTTCTTCTAAGAAAGAGGGCAACTCCTTAACCTTCATTCGATATGCCGATTCAAAAGCTTTAGTAAGCTCCCTACAAACGCATATGTCATGCTCGGGAATAATCTCAGCCATTACTTTTGCCGTATTTTTAACTCGTCTTGGCGCTTCATAAAATACGGTAGTAACAGAATTTGCCGTTAATGTTGAAATTTTTTCCCTAAGCTCCTTATCTTTAACCGGCAAAAATCCGGCGAATAAAAAGCTGTCAGTAGGAAGTCCCGCCATTTCAAGTGCGGTAATTGCAGCACAAGGACCGGGCAGCGGAACCACTTTAACATTTTGTTTTGCACACAAAGAAACCACTCTATACCCGGGATCTGAAATCAAAGGAGTTCCCGCGTCACTTATTAAAGCAACCGCACCTCCTTTTTCGATTTCGTTTTTAATAATTTCAACGCGCTGCTCTTCATTATGATCGTGACAGCTTATCATTCTCGTGCCCTTAACCCCGATATGATCAAGCAATAATTTGGAATGTCTTGTGTCTTCTGCGGCAATCAAAGTGGCGTTTTTTAAAACCTCTATTGCTCTAAGTGTAATATCCTGCATATTGCCAATCGGTGTCGGGACAATGTAAAGCGCACTTTCTAACATTTAAAATTCCTGTTATTTCTCAATAAGCTTCAGCTTTTTTTTTACCAATATATTTTATCAAAAATGCTGTAAAACTCCGTTCTTTAGAACGCAGATATAAGGCATATGCTATACTACAAAAGAATAACTGCTCATAAATACAGATAAAAATCAAAACTGTAGTTATTGACTCTATAAAATCTATACAAAACAAGGGCAGGACTTACTCGACTTTACTGTCAATAAAATCTCGATAGAGGTCGACAACAGGAATCTCCGGAATTTAGCCTGGAGAGGCGGTTAAAATAATATAAGTTTTATCATCGGGAAAAATATCGTGAAAAATCATTCTTTCATCCATACGATAAGGGTTTGCACATTAAGTGCGGCACTTGCCGTTTTCTTAAGTTCCTGTGCGATGCAATCTGCAAAAACCGGTTTAAGCACTGACACAGCTTTCGGACCTTTAACCCAATCTACTGCCCAATACCGTCAGCTCGTCAATACCTCAGATACTGACTCTCAATATCAGGCGATGATCCTGCTTGCACGCAGCTATATAACCTCAGGAGATTTGGCTAGCGCCAAAGCAATCGTTTCTGAATTAAACACTCTTGCCATTACTCCGCTGCAGCAGGACGAAGCTAAAATAATCTCCGCTTTAATTAACGTTAATGAAAACAATTTAATTGAAGCTGCGGCATCTCTTGAAAAAGTCAATGCTTTAACTCTTCCCAAGCAGGCAGCAGCTTATTACCATCAATTAAACTCAAGAGTGCAAAGCAACCTTTACAAGCAAAGCGGCAATAAAGACAATCTGCTAAAAGCATACGCAAGCCAGAAAGTTTTAGTTGATTTGGTTAATGATGACTCCAAAAAAACTGTTTTAAACGAAACAGTCAAAAACCTTGAACTTTTAGGCCAAAATGATTTGTCGCTCGAACTTGAGAGGGCTACCGATCCTCTTGATAGCGGATATTTCGAATATGCCATTATCAACAGCTCCCAAAACCGCGGTGCAAAACAGGAATTATTAAATCAATTTGCGCAAAAATACCCATCCCATCCTTTAAATCTGCTTATAAGCGCTAGGACATCCGCTCTTGAGACATTAGTACCGTCTACCGATCCTGCAGCAGCGACAGCCTTACCGCAGCTAAAAAACGGTGACGAAATTGCCGTAATTCTTCCTTTAAGCGGACGTTTTGCCGAAATGGCCGGTAAACCTGCACAACTTGGTATCTTAGCTGCTTTAAAAGATCGTAGCGAAAAGGTCAACGTTACTTTTTACGACAGCAACGTTTTGACTATGGATCAAATCCTTAATGCCGCCAATCAAAAAGGTACAGCCTTTATTTTAGGTGCCGTCTTAAAACCTGAAGTATCGGATTTGATTGCATCCGGTACCAAGATCCCCGCTATCGTATACAACAAAGTCGAAACAATTCCCGATAATATCTGGTACTTTGATTTAAGCCCCGATTACGAAGGAGCTCTTGCCGCCGCTAAAATGATGAGTGACAACCGTCAAGCTCCGGTGATTTTTGCATCATCAGCTGTTGACAACCAGCGTGCTGCACATGGTTTTAATCAGTTGTGGAGCAAAGTTAAGCATCAAAATGTCCCGGTATGCTCTTTTGAAACTGTAAGCGATGCCGGTAATTCAGTCACCACCTGTCAGCTTTCCGGTAAAGACAGCGCATACATCAACGCCAATGCCATGGAAGCTGCCGCAGTTAAAACCAAGCTTCCGGGAAATATGCCGGTCTATTTGACAGCTTCCAGCAATCCGGGTCTTAACAATTCATCTATTGAAATCGCGATGAGCGGCGCGCATCTTGGCGACAGTCCTTGGATGCTTACCGACACTCCGATTAAGCAGTCGCTCTTTAACGCTATGCCTAAAGCCAATGCTTTTGTTCAAAGAGTTTTTGCTACTGCTTATGACAGCGTCAACACTGCTTTTAATTTAAACAATCTTAATCAGAACAAAGCCGACGTGCTTCACGGACTTTCCGGTGATATTCAAATCAACGGTCATTTAATTGAAACCGCTCCGCTTTGGATAACCGCAGGATCTGCGCGTTAATATTAAAACTGAATATTGAATAAAAAAGACCCGCTGGGTCTTTTTTATTTATCTTTTCCTAATTATAGACTAATCATCTTTTAAGATTGTAAATGAAGGTCCGGAATCCTTATTTTCATTTTCATCCTTTTGCTCTTCTGAATCAGCATTTGAATCATCAACAGCTGAAAAGCCGACTACATTATCATCTGATTCTTCCTTTTCACTATCTTCATCCTCGGGATCGGGAGTAAGCCACATTTCAAGCGGATAACGAATTTCATTTTCAACAGCGATTAAATCCATCATCGCGTTGTACGGAATCACGATAAACTCGTCTTGACCGCTAAAGCGGGCATAAAAAGAAATATTTTTCTGATCGATTGAAAAGTTTCTTACGGCTCGAGCGGAAATTGACAATACAATCTTTCCGTTACGAACATAGCTTTGAGGAACTTGCACCCCTTTTACTTCTGCGTTTACTAAAAGATGCGGGGTTATTTCATTATCAATTAACCAATCATAAAAGGCTTTAAAAATGTAAGGGTTAAAACTGCTCATCCGCTGCATGGTTTTGCTCCTATTATTTTTTCTTGTAATTATATTAAGAGCGCTAAAAATAAAAAACCCCTGTCGTTTTTTCGACAAGGGTCTTGAAACACAATCCGTACGAAACGATTAACGCTTGGAGTACTGCGGACGCTTACGGGCCTTATGGAGACCAACCTTCTTACGCTCAACGCTACGAGCATCACGAGTAACGTAACCTGCCTTACGTAAAGCGGGACGGAAGCTCTCATCGTATTCCATCAAAGCACGGGTAATGCCGTGACGAATAGCACCGGCCTGTCCTGAAATACCGCCGCCGATAACGGTAACGTAAATGTCGAACTTATCGGCTACATCTAAAAGCTCTAAAGGTTGAGCAACAACCATACGAGAAGTAGGACGACCGAAATACTGCTCTAAAGAACGGCCATTAATGACCATCTTACCGGTACCCTGTTTAATGAAAACACGGGCAGTTGAACTCTTACGACGTCCGGTACCATAATACTGATTTACAGCCATTTGCTATTGCTCCTTTAAAACTTTAAAACCTGAGGCTGCTGAGCTGCATGTTCATGAGTCTCACCAGCATATACTTTGAGTTTGCGGAACATAGCACGGCCTAACGGTCCCTTCGGAAGCATACCGCGAACGGCAGTTTCGATGACCTGCTCAGGCTTACGAGCAATCAATTTTTCGAAAGACTCTGACTTAATTCCACCAGGGAAGCCGGTGTGATGATAGTACATCTTATCAGTAGCCTTATTGCCGGTAACCTTAACCTTGGAAGCGTTGATTACGATAATGTAATCACCGGTATCCATGAACGGGGTGTACTCGGGCTTGTGTTTGCCGCGAAGGCGTAAAGCAATTTCAGTAGCGAGGCGGCCGAGAGTCATTCCGGCTGCGTCAACAACAAACCAGTCACGTTTAATAGTGGACGGCTTGGCAACATAAGTTTTCATCAAAAAACCCTTTTTTGAAGGAAATCAATCCTTTAAAACTACCCGGGAGTATCCCGGTCTCTTTACCAAACGGAAATTTTTTTAGTTTCCGCATTAAGACTACCGAGTGGGAATTCGGAGCTTAATTAGAGGGGCTGCAAAATTATACACGAAATGACTTAAGGAAACCAGCAAAAACAAGCTTTATTCACGATATTTTTTCACATTGAAAAATGCGCTGATGGAGCTAGGTTTTATCATGACATTTAATTATTTCTAAACTTAAAAAGACAAGGAAAAAGCGAAAAGATCTTATAGAATGCAAATAGGGCCGCAAGAGGCAAACTTTCATAAAACGACATAGAAAGTGCGGCCCAAATCGGTATAAGCGTCAGTCTTGAGTTTTCTTTTTGTGACTGACGCTTAAATGTGGTTAGAAGCTGTGTCTGAATCCTCCTGATACAGTGTAAGTGTCTTCGTTGTCAG
>NZ_GL830999.1 GCF_000188195.1 Succinatimonas hippei YIT 12066 | reverse complement strand
TAAAGGACGGGGTTTTAACCGCTGATCTTTTTTGATAAACCCAAAATATCACGATTTTAATAACATTTTGTAATTATAGGTTATTGTAAATTAATGCAATGTTACAATAATCTATGTGTTGTCAGTGAAAATAATTATGTCTGATTTTCGATTAAAAGTTTTTGAATGTGTAGCTAAAAATCATAGTTTCACTAAAGCCGCTCAGGAATTATGCATATCTCAGCCTGCCGTTACCAAACACATCAGAGTTCTTGAAGATGAATATAAAGTAAAACTTTTTGACCGCACCGGCAGTAAAATCAGTCTAACTAAAGCAGGAATCCTCCTGTTTGAACATGCTGAACTTATTCTTTCTCAATACAACCGGCTTGAATACGCCCTGCATAAAATCAGCAATGAGCATGTCGGATCTTTAAAACTCGGTGCCAGCACAACTATAGCGCAATATGTTATTCCTAAATACCTAGCAAAATTTAACGAGCTGTTTCCCAAAATTGAGCTATCTCTTATCAATGACAATTCCCGTAACATAGAATCAGATCTAAAAACCAACATTATCGATTTAGGTTTAGTGGAAGGAGTAATAAAAGATCCTGACTTAAATTACCAAAGCTTCACCGATGATGAACTTGTCGTAATCACAAGATATAAAAATGAAAACATAAATAAGGAAATTACTTTAAATGAATTTATAAAATTGCCGCTTGTCTTGCGTGAATACGGCTCTGGAACTCTTGATGTAATAGAAAAAGAGCTGAATCTAAAAAAAGTAAAACTAAGCGACCTTAATATTAAGATGCACTTGGGCAGTACGGAGGCTATTAAAAGATTTATTCTAGACAGCAATTGTCTGGGTATAGTATCAATTGCTGCTATTGAACAAGAGCTATACGATAAAAGCCTGCGTATTATTGACATTGATTCTATAAATTTTAAGCGTCAATTTTGCTTTGTCAGTATGAAGGGGCGCATTTCCGATCCGGCTCAAGAGTTCATATCTTTTATTACAAACTGGAAGAGTTGTTAAGTTTTAATCTTATAACTAAAAGTTATCGTAAATAAAAAATTACAATTAGAGGTTTTTATCTTAAAAGTGTATTTTATCCGTATCTTAAATTTCACCTACGGATCTAATTAGAATGTTTGAAAAAGGAAATCGCGCCAACACCTCTCACGGTATTCTTTTAATCGCCCTTTTCTCATTTGCGGCGATGTACATTGCTGACACCCCTTTTATCAAAGGATTATCTTTAAGCCCGCTGATTGTCGGAATCATTCTCGGAATGATTTATGCCAACAGTCTGAGAAATAAACTGCCTGAGGCCTGGACTCCCGGCATAAAATTCTGTACCAAACAAATTCTGCGTACTGGCATTGTCCTATACGGCTTCCGTCTTACTTTAACAGATGTCGCTGCAGTAGGGATCCCGGCAGTGATAGTTGATCTTATTATTGTGGTAGGAACCATAATATTAGGTGTCATTTTGGGCCGCATTATCAAAATGGATCGTGAAACAGCTCTAATGACCTCAGTAGGAAGTTCAATTTGCGGAGCGGCAGCAGTTTTAGGAGCTGAACCGGTGGTTAAATGCGAAAGTCACAAAACAGCTGTAGCCGTTTCGACCGTGGTTATTTTCGGTACTATTTCAATGTTTCTGTACCCTATTTTGTATCGGGCCGGCATCCTTGACGGCATGACCGATCAAATGGTAGCCATATATACCGGAGCAACTTTACACGAAGTAGCCCACGTTGCCGGAGCCGGTAATGCTATGGATCCGACTGATGCTTTAGGCATAGCAGGAACTGCGACTATAACCAAAATGATTCGAGTAATGCTGCTTGCTCCTGTTCTTGTAGTTATGGCTTTAATTCTGGTACGTAAAAGACAAAAACAATCCGGTGTAAAAGAAGGAAAAACCAAAATTACCATACCTTGGTTTGCCTTCGGCTTTGTCGCCATAATTTTCGTTAACACTTTTTTACAGGGAATATTTGATGCTCCTACAGTCAAAGACATTCCGTTAAACTCAACTATCGAGTATATCGATACTTTCCTTCTGACCATGGCCATGACGGCTTTAGGTACAGATACCAGTATTGATAAGTTCAAGCAGTCAGGTTCAAAACCTTTTATGCTCGCAGCCTTACTTTATATTTGGTTGGTATGCGGCGGATATTTCATAACAAAAGGAATAATCTTAGCCTTCACATAATAAACAGAATCAATTGTATGATCGATGTTTGGCTGCAGATTGCCGCAATGCAATCTGCAGCTTTTTTACATAAGAAACGGTAAAATCGTTAAAAACGTATATTTGCCTTTTAACGACTGTTTTTTTACGCTAGAATTCCCTGGTTGTTTTTTCTAAAAAACTCTTAAAAAATGAATTTTATTGAAAGTTTTTTAACTGCAGTTGCCCTATCAACTGACGCATTTGCATGTTCCGTCATTTACGGAAAAATCACCGGAACAGAACGTTTTAAAAAGGCTTTTACCATCGGATTTACCTTCGGCATGTTTCAGTTTATTATGCCGATTATAGGGTTTGCCGCCGGAAGTTCAATACGTAATCTTATCGACACTTACGATCATTGGCTTGCGTTCATACTACTTGCGCTTGTCAGCCTAAAAATGCTCAAAGACGCTTTCTCTAAAGAGGAAAAAGAAAAAGAATCAAAATTAAATATTGTTACATTGGTATCTCTCGGTATCGCCACGTCGCTTGATGCTCTGGCCGTCGGACTTTCGGCAGGTCTTTTGCATGCTAATATTTTATTTACCGCAGGAATCATCGGCGTTGTCTGCTTCATCATTTCTGCAAGCGGTTTTTTAATCGGGCAAAAACTGGCGTCACTAAAACGTCTTGATAATGTTTTAAATATTTTTGCTGCCTTAGTACTTTTTGGTATAGGACTATCAATTTTATATGAACATGGAGTCTTCAATTAAAGATCAATCGATAGATTTTTGTTGAAAACAGTATAAGCAAATCGGTATAATCGACCATTTTTTACGCCCACATGGATATAAACTGGACATACCGATATGCAAAAGACTGAACGCCTGATCCCTTCTCTCTTTACCTGTCTGCAAGAAGGCTATGACTTAAAAACCCTGCGCCAAGATATTGTTGCCGGTCTTACCGTAGCTATCGTGGCCTTACCTCTTGCCATGGCTATGGCCGTAGCTTCAGGAGCGTCCCCTGATAAAGGTCTTGTAACAGCTGTAGTTGCCGGATTCTTCATTTCATTTTTAGGTGGAACCAGAGTTCAGATCGGCGGACCTACCGGAGCCTTTGTCGTTGTAATTTTTGACGTAATAGCAAGATACGGATTTGACGGACTAATTGTTGCATCAGTGATGGCTGGTATCCTTTTAATAGTTGCAGGATACGCAAGACTCGGAAAACTCATTAAATATATTCCGTATCCTGTTATCACCGGATTTACAACCGGTATCGCCGTCATCATTGCTTCGTCGCAGGTCAAAGATTTTTTAGGCCTTACCTTTACCGATGTTCCGGCTGAATTTATTGAAAAATGGATGGCCTATTTCAAGCACATCGATGAAACATCCGTTTACGCATTAGTTTTAGGATTGTTAGGTTTTGCAATAATTGCGATATCTAAGAAGGTAAGTACAAAAATTCCGGCATATTTAGTTTCTATCGTTGCAGTATCCATTATCGCCTTTTTATTCAATTTGCCTGTAGATACTATAGGGTCACGTTTTCCGCAAATGCCCGACGGGTTACCGATGCCGACCCTGCCCAGTCTTACTTTGGATGAGATCCGTAATTTAATTCCTTCTGCTTTTACCATAGCGTTTCTTGCCGGAATTGAAGCTTTGCTTTCTGCCGTTGTTGCAGACTCCATGACCGGATATAAGCACTCTTTAAATCAAGAGCTTATCGGTCAAGGCGTAGCCAATATTGCATCAGGATTTTTCGGAGGGCTTCCGGCAACAGGAGCAATTGCCCGTACGGCAACCAATATCAAATCCGGAGGAAAAACTCCCATATCCGGAATTTTTCATGCCCTATTTTTACTTATATTCCTCTATACCATCATGGATATCTTAGCCTACATACCCATGGCAGGACTTGCTGCAGTGCTTTTTATGGTGGCTTGGGGAATGAGCGATATTAAACATTTTGTACAGATTTCAAAAATATCTCCGTCAGACAGAACCATCTTATTTCTAACCTTTACCCTTACTGTCTTCGTCGACTTGACTGTTGCCATAGGCGTTGGTGTTACTTTTGCCTCTCTGCTATTTATGCGCCACATGTCAAAGTCTATTGAGATCAGACCCCACATGCGTTTATCCGAATACGACGCAAACGACGGGGAAAACTTTAAAGAGGTTGAAATTCCCGAAGGAGTCAATGTTTTTCAAATTAACGGCCCGCTGTTTTTCGGCGTTGCCAATGAGCTTTGCGATCGCCTGAAAGGTCTTGATATTCTGCCGCGCATTTTAATACTGCGCATGCGTTTTATGCCTTATTTAGATGCATCAGGCGAAGCATCAATCGAAGAAATTATAAAAATCTGTAAAGAGCACCACAGCTACATTATCTTCGCCGCCATGCGTCAACAGCCGCGAGACTTACTCAAAAAAGCCGGAATCACACCGGACACTACCGATGCGGCTTTCGTACAGGATTTTCCGACTGCAATAAAACTTGCCCAAAAACTTATGAATGATCCTGATTTTGTCAGACGTCATCAAGATATTTAGCAAATTTCAATTCAATCATATTAAAGGTCGCCTTTACGCGGCCTTTAATTTTTAACTTCAGCAAAATCCACTTGACCTTTTGTCATCTCAATGAGTTTTTGACGAAAATTCTCAACTTCTGACTGCGGCAGACGTACATGATAAAAAGCTTTATCTGCAAAATTTGAATCTATAATCTCTGCCCTGAAGTTAGGAAGAAGTCTTAAAAAAACAGTTATGTAGCGATGCTCAAAACAAGCTGTTATGAAAGCCGGAATCATTCTTACAGTCAAAGGCAAATCTTCTAAAGCAAGCTTAACGCTATCCTGATATGCTTTAACCAATCCTCCTGTACCCAAAAGAATTCCGCCGAAATAGCGCGTCACCACAACGCATAATTCGCCTACATCACTATGCAAAACAACGTTTAACATCGGACGTCCTGCAGTTCCGTGGGGCTCTCCGTCGTCAGAACATCCGCAAACTGCCGTAGATCCGGGTTTTCCTGCGTTATAAGCAAAGCAATTGTGACTTGCATCGGAAAATTCTCTGCACACATGATCAATAGCTGCTTTTGCCTCTTCTCCGGTAGAGACATGAAACACACTTGTAATAAAGCGGCTCTTTTTTACCGTTAACTCAGTACGGTGACAATCTAATCCGGCAAAAGCCGGAACGTTATATAAATCTTCTTTCATGTTAATACAGAATTAAGCTTTATCTATTTCTTATCACAAATTTTAAAGAATTAAGCTTTACAAAAGATACCTCTTCATATCCGGGAGTACCTTTTTTATCAACCGTATCGGCAAATTTAAAATCAGTTCTTACATAAAGCTTTTTTTGTTCTTCATCCTTTTTTATCGTTAAACCGCAATCATGAAAAACATATATATCATCAGCATTAACGATTTCATCAATTACAATTTTAGCTTCTTCTCCTGGAGCAAAAACATACCACCCTAACGTTAAATTTTTTCCGTCAGCAAGCGGTCCGTTTAAAGCCAACGAACAACTTTCAGGAGTATCGTTTTTAACCTCGATAACGACTTTTGCAAATGCTGACTGTAAAGAAAAGCACAAAATAAAAACAACTGATAAAAAGCTTTTAATCATAAAACCGGCAATAATTTTTTCACTTATGTTTAAAGCGACCAAACCAACTATGCAGAATAACAAAAATATCTATCAGACAACAGTTTTGACAGATGAAAATTAATTTTTTGAAAAAAGCACAGTATAATTAATTATTACACTATTTGGCTTTGGAAAGATATGGAAATACGGCGTACTTTAACTTATTACCTTACTCATCAAAACGACGTACTGCCGCATCTTTTTACTTTTGAAATAAAATCTTTACAAGCTCTTGCCTCGTCAAAAGGTCTTGTTCTTTTATCTCTTAAAGATCTTTGCAACAAATTGTATATAGAAGCAAAAACTTATAATAAAGAATTTTATGCCGATTTAATCAAACTATTAAGCTGCTATGATTTAGCCCCGATTCCCTTTTATATTCCTAATCCTATTGATGAAAACACTCAAATCTACATAGTTCAAAAACCAAATCTGTACAATGATAAAGATTGTACCGTCATCAAGGCATTAAAAGAGCAGAATCAAATAGCAAAACGAGATTTGCCCAAATTAAAATATGCTCTATATAAAATCCAGAATTACAATATTTTATTAAGAGTATTTGAAGCACTGCATACTATTTGCAAAGCGAAACTTAACGTCTACTTAAGAGCGCGGCTTGATAACATCATAAATGATATGCCTCTGCCTGCTGAAGGCGCTATTTTTATTCGCCGCTGTTTTACTTTTGCAGCTGAAATTGCTTCATATCCGTGTGAGTTTAATGACGAAAAATATTGTTTGAGTCAATTAAACCCCGAACAGCACAAGCAATTTATCAATATTATGGCTTTGCTTGCAGCAAGTCTTCCATATTACGCAAAAATAGATGAAAACTACCCTTTTCGCGAAGAGCTTAAAAATGCATATCTTAAATTAAAGCCTAATGCTCTTGAGCTTAAAACTTATGAAGAAATTAACAGCCAAATTCCGGAAAATGCAGGTTCCCGTAAAACTCGTTTTAAAATTTTTAATTTTACAAAATACTATTCCGATCTTAATTCAGACAAAAATGAAAATAATGTGGCAGAAAAGAAGACAAACTTAGCTTCTATTCATGATAAAAATGAACAGTCTTCTTTTACCAAAGGTATTGATGAGTTTTACCGTTTAAATCGCCAGATTATTTTAAATACCAAACAACTTTATAAAGAAAATAAAAATCCGGAACAAGCTTTAAATATTTGTACTTTAGAAGGAGGCTTTATAAATAAAGACAACTTAGCTTTATTTATAAAAAATAAAAATTTAGCCTCGCTTATTCCTAATCCGCACTTAATCTCCGCACTTTCCATTGGGAAAACCAATAAAATTTTGGCCCAGTCATCAAGTTTAAAAGACGTCGAACACTTTGATGCTTTGGTGTTTAACCCTTCACCGCATGACGATCAGTTTAAAATTCATGAGCTTTTAAATGACAAATTACAGCTTGAAAGCAATGATACGTTGTGTAATTACGCTTTAAATTTTTCTTCCTTCTATCTGCTAGTATTAAAACCTTTATTTTCAGGTTACAACAAAAAAGATTATCAAGATCTTGAAATCAACTTTTTGAACTCATTTAATCTTGAATTAAATGATGAATCTTCTTTATATTCGCAAAGCCTTGCTTTAAGTTATCTTTTCTTTAGATTTAATGCAGACAATAAAGATTATTTAAATGAAGACTTTGTTCTAAGCTTTATTTATTGTCCGGAACTTTTAAGCTTGCTATGTCATAAAATACTTAAAAGTTACGATAATAATTTTGACTCACTGCCTGATCATCTTAAAGATCTTTTTTACATTGCGCCGGCACTTAAATATTTAAGTAAAAATTTGCAATTATTTCATCCGGATTCTTACGTTGAGCTGGTAAAATTTTTATACAGATATTTAAAGCAAAATACACAAAATGGTACCTTTAAAGAAGCTCTTCAATACACATTAACCATAAGTATTAAAGACAATGATTATCTGTCTTTAAAGAACTCTTTGATTAAGCACGGCTTTTTACATCATGATTCTTTAACGGAAATCGGCAAAATTTTCGCTGATTTACTATTTAATGAAATTAAAGATAATAAAAAACTCATTTCATCCGTAAGCTCTCAATCAATAACAAGATTCTTTAAAAAACGTGAAAAACTTTTTGTTGATTTATTTAAAGATCCTAATAACAAAATTTGTACCGCAATACGCCGATTACTTATCAATGATGAGAGCTTTAACGATCTGAGTATTATTGCTAATTGGCTTAATTATGCTAAAACTCCGCATAAAGCGTTAATATTCGTATTTGCCAAAGAGCGCTACAACATAAAAGAACTTGAAGAACTTACTGAAAAGATTTTAATTAAAGGTAATTTTATTTGTTTTCCGGCTATTACTGATTACAGTAATAAAAACAGATTTATTTTCAGCACGCCATTTAATCATTCAACCAGCGTTTTAACCGTATTAAAGCCCAAACCCAATCGTTTTAATCCTCTGTTTATAGAAAAAATAAAATCTCTGCAGTGCGCTTACCATCTTATCTGCTGCGTAAATTTCAACCAAAGTGCTAATGAAGATATTGATAAGATACTGTCTTGCACAGACTTTGACTCTGTGCAGGAGCGCTCTTTGGCAAAAACATATTTAAAAACCTTTAAAAATTATTTAAAGCTGTACAATCCCAATCCTCAAATCGATCTTAAAGCTTTAAAAACCTTTTACAAAAATGACGCCAGTATTGTAAATTCTCCAGATTTTTACGAAATTTTATTACGTTATGCACAAAAAGAGCTGCTGCGCTACCGTTTTTCACCTTTCTTTACCCATAAATTACAGCTTATACTTGATGCAGTCAGAATCGATACAAAAACTGTTTTATCTTCAAATGAAAACAGCAAAGATAATAATGATTTCAATCACTTAAACAAAGCTATTATTGACTCAAAGCTTCAGGAAAGCGTTCAAGTACGTGAAGTAATAGGTCAAATCAAAGCTCAAAATGAAGAAAATATTGATAGCGAATTTTCACCTGAAGATGTATCTAGTACAGTTAACAAAAACGATAATATAGCAATTGAAAAAGACATTGCTGCCGTGACTGCGCCTTCTGAAATTAATGAAACAAACACCGATCAAATAGATAAAGCACTTTTACACCTTATTAAAGGAGTTCACAGTCAACAACGAGATCTTATGGATATCAAAGAATTTGAAGGCTTATGTTTAAGTTCCGGATTTATGTCTCTTGATGCAGCTGTGGAAATAGCCAATGAATACGGATATGACAATTTTGATGAACCGCTGTTTGAATTAGCTCCTGAAGAAAACTGCGTTTATATTACTGAAGATTTATTAACCAGAATTTGCTCTCGCTACACCTAAAAGAAGCAATGAAAAGACATCAGTCCTTTTCTATCCCGGTTACAACAGACAAAACTTGTCCGCCGGCAACAAGTGTTTTAAGTTCATCGTTTATTTTCAATGTATTAATATTTGCACAACTTCCTTTTTTATCTAAAGTTACAGAATAACCGCGCTTTAATACTAAAAGCGGATTTAACGAAATAAGCTTTTCTTTTAGTGTTTCAATCTTTTTATCCGCATCTATCATATCTTGATGAAATGGAGCTCTTTCCATTAATAACAATAAATTATCAATATGTTTTGCAGTTTTAGCAATATTATCATTTACTGTAAATTCAATTCTTTTCTCAAATTCGTTAACGGCAAGATCCAAAGAATTTAATTTAAATTTAGGATCATGAGCCTGCAGACGATGAAGAAAACTGTCATTTTGCGCTTTACAAAATGCAAGCTTATCAAAAATCAAACGTGCGAATTTTTCATTTAATGAATTCAAATAACTGCTTTTTAGATTAAGTAAAGATTCAGGACCAAAACTTTTTAATTTAATTTCCGCTTTTTCTAAAACAACCGTTAAATCATCTATCTTTTTATAAATAAGATCACCAAGCAATAAGGCATATGAATCCAAATCTTTTTGCATCATTTCAACAGTGTAAGAAGAAACGATATCTGCAGCTGCAGTCGGCGTCGGAGCTCTCATATCTGCTGCAAAATCAGACAAAGCAACATCCGGCTCATGACCTACAGCTGAGATTATAGGCATAGGAGAATTAATAATCGTACGTACTACAGTCTCATCAGAAAAAGGCATCAGATCTTCAAAAGATCCGCCTCCGCGGCCTACTATAAGAACATCACAGACATTATCACTAAATGCGGTATTTAAAGCATTAACAATTGTAGCCGGAGCCTCAGATCCCTGAACCTGACATGGATAAACAACTACCTCAATACCAGGATTTCTTTTGTTTAAAACCGTCAGCATATCATGAAGAACATGTCCTTCTTTTGAAGTGATTATGCCAACTTTATTAATCCATTTGGGAATGGGCCTTTTTATTGCCGCAAAAACACCTTCCTTATTTAATTTTTCTTTTAAGGCCAGCAATTCTTCCATAATTTTACCGGCACCGGCTACAAACATTTTGTCAACAATAAGCTTAAATTGTCCGGTTTTCAGGTAAATTGAACTTTTCCCTACTACAACAACCTTCATACCAATCTTAGGTATGAACGACAGTCGATTTAAAACACTTGCAAACATCAAACAATCGACTGCAGCTGTTTCGTCTTTCAATTTAAAATAAAGATGAGAGTATGTCTTTATTTCACTTATTTCACCGATAACTACTGCTTGACCGAAATTCTGAAGAGCGTTATTCGTCACGCTTACAAAGCGGCTTACGGACATCGCGGAAGCTTCAAGAGACGAAAAAGATATTGATGAAGATACCGATTTTGAAAAATTTTCCAGAGAATTATTAAGAAAGGCGTCCATAATCATCGGATTAACTTAGAATGCTTGAAGCATTAAGTATAATCTTTTTAAAGTTTTAGTCCAGAACTCCGACAGATTACAAAATACAACTTCAGAACAAATCATAATATGTGTTAAAGCTGCTATCACAAAAATAATTATTGTTAGATTACGAATGATCTTATATATAAAGATAAATCCCTACATTTTTAATCCGTTTCATCATTTATATCAACATTTGCCGTATATCAGCATTTTATGCACTTGAATATTACCCGCTGCTCTTTATTGCAGCCTTTACAACATACTGGTTTTAGGCTGCTATTTTCTATCTGTGTGTTTCATTTATTACTTAAAAATGACATTAATTTGAGTGTTTCTCTTTTATTACTACTCTAATCGTTTATCGTGCCCATGAAGTTCAATGACTACATGCTGTTTCTCAAATAATGAAGCCATCAACATAAAACACTCCCAAAGTTACGTAGTCTATAACTAATAGATTGATGCATAAGTAAAAACTATCTGCTTATTGATTGACTATTTAAAACTTTTTCATATTTATAAATATTAAGAACTTATTGAGACTCCAAAACCTTTTTGACAAATAAAAATTTTGTGTACATGCATAATATAAACATACATCAATGTATGTTATAATTTTTTCTGTAGCTAAAGCAATAATTTCGTTGTAAATCAAAAGGTCACATAATGACGAAGCGTTCACATGAGGAAGCATTGCAGACTAAAAAGCAAATTATGGATGCTGCTATAAGTTTGTTCACTATAAAAGGTTACGAAAAAACTAGTCTGTCTGATGTTGCGCGTGCTGCAGGTGTTACTCGCGGAGCAATTTATTGGCATTTTGAGAATAAAGGTGAGCTTTTAATTGAATTGCTGCAGTCCATTGCCAAGGATAAAAATTTAGTGGAGCCGCTGCTTGATGCTGCTAAAGAAAATGAATTCGATCCTTTAGGCTGTATTCGTAAGTGGCTTTATGCTCATGGCAGCAATGATGCCAATTTATTTTTCTCATCCGAGCTTGTAAAAATTGCTTCAAGTATCATGCATGAAATCGTCGGTGAAGAAGATCTGCGTTACAAAATGTATGAGTTGGTACGCAATTACGTGTATTATTTAAAAGAAGGAATAAAAAACGCTGTAAGACGCCGTCAGCTGCCTTCGGATGTCGATATAGAATTGGCAGCAGAAGCTATTAATTTGATGCTGTCCGGTTATGTGATGTCAGTTCGTCAAGATAAAGCTTATTGGACTTTAAACCGTTACTATCGTTTGGTCGATTCCTGCCTTATCTCTCTTGTCAGCATTAAGCGTGACAGCTCTCATTATTTGTAAAAGCTGACACACCTGCATTTATCAAATATATAAATGCAATAGCGACAGTTTTAGGCTTTTTTTTGATAATTCATTTAAATCTTTAAGGACAATGCCTAACAATAGAAAGAAACAAAGCTGTCTCACATAAAATTGCGAAAAACCATAACGAAATAATCTCATAACTTTATTAACTAACATGTATATACTGAATATTAAATTTAATCCGACAATGCTGCGTAAAATTTTAGACAAACTCATACAAAAGAATATGAGTATTTACACTGGTTTGACCAAAAGCTAGTTGCAGCTTAGGTACATCCCCACATTAATTTGTACTATTTACATTCGTGCTACAAAGAGACTCTCATAGCTGGATTTTTATGCCCAAAGAAATCAGTGAAAAGTACTAATGCAAAGCACCAAAAAACGCTCACGATAAACTTTACCTTTACAGCTCAGATCAAGACGTTAATTACGCAAAGTATGCTGCAGTCTTAAATTTTTACAGACATCATTAGCTGTTGTATACCGATCGCAAGACTTAATTCAACCTCATCGACTATGATGCGCTTCTACATCAAATTCCGCTTAGTAAAATTGAAGCAATTCCTAATACCAGACTATAGTTCCGTATCTTATTTTTTTGTAACTTATTGCTTAAGACAAAATCTCTGCATACTTTTATTACCAACATTGCGCACATAAAAGAAAATTTTTTAATTTTCATCCCAAATTTAGACCTAGCACGTGAATAAAAAAGCTGACAACAGATATAATCGTTAACAAATAAAAATTTTACTCATCTTGATAAACAACAGGCATAATTACGCTAACACTATAAGTTTTAACTTATCGCTGCTACCCGTATGATACACTTATTTTCATTTTGTACAATCATTTATATAAACCTTATCAACTCTGAGTATCTAACCTAAATTCAATCAGAATTAACATCAATTTTAAGTAGATTTATGCTTTTGCTGAGAAAGCTTTTACTTAAATTTTTATCACTAATAGCTTGAGCTATTAAACACTACGCCAACTCAGTTCTTTCATTAATAAAGTAAAAATTTTAAACCTCGAGCTTTTAACAGATTATTAATAGTACATTTTTTCTTTATAACAAGAATTACATATAAATAAAATACTTGACGGGGGTGATGCGATAAAGTGTCGGAAAATTATGCGTATGCATTAATTTACAAATAAACAAACGTATGAGGCAAAAATGAAAGCAAAATTATCAGTTATGGCTACAGCCATGGCTTTTACTTTATTTGGTACAGCTAATGCAGCTACTTGGATAGATGCACCTGAATCAGCTGAAAAATGGAGCGCTAGTGAACTGTCTCAACAAAACCAAGACAGTATTTATAGAGAGACGCTTACCGGAGATATCTCTTACACTTCAGATGCGTCAGGCTATGTACATGCCATATCACAGATTAGTGATTCAAATCTGATTTCCACTAATAATGGTAGATTATGGGTTACTTTAGATCGAGAAAAAGGAGCAGACCACGCTTCTGCTTTTGTTGTTGCCGGAGAAAATTCAACAGCGATAAATAACGGTTCAATTTATCTAAAAGGAGATCTTAATCAGGGAGCATCATTTACTCACGCTTTTTCTTTAGGAGCCCCGAACGTAACCGGAATTAACAACGGAACAATAGTCGCTGACGCTGCGGTTGCCTTTACCGTAAATTCCAACACTAACGGCAGCATAAACAACGCGACCATAACTAATAGTGCTTCCGGAGATATTTTAGCAATAAACGGAGGTATAGGTATTGAAGTTGATCATGACTCCTCCCAAGCCTCCATACAAAACGAAGGAAAAATTTCCGCACAAAATAACGGATACGGTATTTATATTTCAGGGCAATCCAAAAACAATCAAATAGAAAACACCGGAACTATCATAGTTGAAGATTCTTCATCTGTAGGTGTTTATTTCTTTAACACAACATTAAATCAGTTCACCAACTCAGGCACTATCATCGCTGAAGACGGATACGCTATTAAATTTGACGCAGCATCAGGACAAAGAACCAAAGATAACAGCGTTACTTTAGAAGGAAATTCCCACATAGAAGGAATAGTTCAGCTTACCTCCGGTACGACTTTAAACATTCAAAATTTAACCAATCATGAAATATTAGAGTTAAAGGTTGTAAATAATCAAAACTCCAATCAAAACGGAGCTTTAAGTCAAGCAAATATTGAAAACTCTCATATCACATTTAAACAAGTTGAAAACTCCGGCGAAGCTCTGAGATTTGACAAAGTCAACTTTAAAGGAGATTCTTATTTCGGAGTTGCTGAAGGATCCAGCGTAAAAATCAAAGGGGAAATTAAGGCAGAAGATGGTGCGGCAAATTTTGAAGCACGAGATCTTGGACAAATCGATATCAATACAGATCCCGGAAAAGCAACCGTAGCTGAAAATACAACTATTAATACTCACTATGTCGGCGGTACGGTATCAGACAAACTTGCCTCAGGAGAAATAACTTTATCTGACATTGCAAATGACAGCATTCAAGGTCAATTCAAGAATGATACAGATGAAATAGTCGGCGGACAAGTTGAGGTGGAGGCCGGATACATAGGAGATGAAATCCTTTTAAACTATGGAGCTGATTCTAGTGCCTCTGATTTTGACGTTGTAAAAGTTGTTGAAAATCAATTAACTCAATCTAACATTGCTTTAGCCAAATTAAATGCCATTGCATGGCGTAACGAGCTCAACACCTTAACCGACCGTATGTCAACTTTACGTACCGCCCCTGAATTTGCCGGCACCTGGGTACGCTATAAAGGCGGTGAATGGGACGGTGACGGCATCAACCAGCAATTCAATGGTGTTGAACTTGGTGTAGACAAAACCATCGGCCAAAACTTCCTTGTTGGTTTGTCAGCTTCCTATATCAACGGTGACGGCGATTTGGATAACGGCTCTGCCGATACCGACAACTATTCAGGTGCTGCTTACCTCTCTTACTTCAACAGCGGCTGGTTCGTTGACGTTATGGGTAAAATCGGCAAAATCGAAACCGATTTTGACTTAAGCTACAACGGTCTTAAAGACTCCGGTGATTACACCATGAGCGGCTACTTAGTCGGTGTTGAAACCGGCTATCGCTTTAACTTCAACAATTTCTTCGTAGAGCCGCAAGTCCAATTAACCTATTCATATTTAGGCGGCAAGGAGTTCAGCACTGACAATCGTACCATTGATTTCGAGACTATCGAAAGCATGATAGGACGTGTCGGCTTCATGTCTGGCTATGACTTCGGTGATATCGGCTCTGCGTACTTACGTGCCTCCTACTACCATGACTTTGAAGGCGACGTTGATATGAGAGTCGGACATAACGACCTTTTCGTCACCGAAAGCGATGAGCTTGACAGCGATTGGGGAGATATCGGTGTAGGCGCTAACGTCACCTTCGGCGGAGCAACTTTATTCTTTGACGTATCCCGTTCTTACGGCGGCGATATCGACATGGAGTGGAAAGCCAACGCCGGAGCCCGCTACAACTTCTAATCTCAATTACGGCGTTAAGTATGTATAAACTTAACGCCTCCAAGATTAAGGCCGCGCTTTCTCTATGACGTTTCACAGAAAGTTGCCTCTATGCGGCCTTATTTCTTTACCTTTCTCTATTGTAGATATGTATTTCTAGATAAATACATAAGCATCATAATATAACTTACTTGTCACTTAACCTGTAAGGTTGTCCGCAATCTGATATGAAATAACCGGTGTCAATACCACCGCAGATAATATTTT
>NZ_GL830998.1 GCF_000188195.1 Succinatimonas hippei YIT 12066 | reverse complement strand
TGATGACATCAACGAAGCTAAAGCATTAGCTTAAATAAAATGTAAATTTTAACCGGAGCTTAAGCTCCGGTTTTTCATTTACGCTATGATATGATCTCCATACGCGAAAACTCCCATTTGCCTCCGACACAGGATAAAGCAAAATCATGCTTTGCTATAAGCGAAGATCGATGTCCGACGCTTACAATAATCGAATTCTTTAACTCTTCTTTAATTAACGAATAAGCAATGTTCTCACTGTTCTCATCAAGAGCAGATGTCGCTTCATCCAAAAATAAGAGTTTGGGCTTTAACAATAAAGCACGCACAAATGCCACTCTCTGCTGTTCACCTAACGACAGGATATGCGACCAGATATCCTCTTTATCAAGAAGAGGAATTAAATGATCAAGATGTAATGCTTTAAAATATTCTTCAGTAAGTCCTTTACTCTCAGGAGCTTTAGGGTATCCTGCCGCTTCCCGTAAAGTTCCTTGAGGAAGATACGGTTTTTGACTTAAAAATAAAACTTCTCCCTCTTTCGGCTCTGTAATACTTCCTGCGGCAAAAGGCCAAATTCCCGCTATAGTGCGGATTAGCGTTGATTTACCGCATCCTGACGGACCGCGGATCAGCATGCTGTCCCCTAAATTTAAGCAAAAAGAAATATCTTGACCTAAAACTTCACCGCTCTGAGTCTTAACCTCAAGATCTTCTGCTTTAAAAACCTCACCTTCTTTTTGTGCAGCAATGCACTTGCAATTATCTGCCCGCTCCATCCCGTCAAAAAACAAAGCAAGACGGTCAATGACAGCTTTCCAAGAAGCCCAATCGGAAAAATTGGCAACCAAGGTCGATAATGCGCTTTGTACCTGTCCGAAAGCAGAATTAATCTGCATAATACTGCCCATAGTTATGATTTTGGCAAAATACAAAGGAGCTGCAATCAAAATCGGAAAAATAACCGCAAGCTGCGCATAACCTAAAGTTAAAAATCCCAGTCGTTTTTGGCAATTGATAAGACTTATATAGTTTTTAACTACATTAAAGAACCTGTCTCTTAAAGTAAGATTCTCAATCTCTTCACCTTTATATAAAGCAATGGACTCGGCATTTTCACGCACGCGGATAAGCGAGAAACGGAAATCAGCTTCATAGCGCTGCTGCCTGAAATTAAGTTTGACTAAAGGCTTGCCCAAAATGAAAGTAATTAAAGTTCCGGCAACTGAGTAAATCAACGCCAAATACAAAAGATAACCGTCAGGCAGATGCAGAACATAGCCGTTCCATAAAGTCAGATCCACGCTACCGGATAAATCCCACAGAACTACGGCAAAAGTCACCATCATGGCTAAATCCGTAGTAGTACCTAAAAACAGTACAATGGTCGCGTTAACGAATAGACTTAAATCGTCGGCAATACGCTGATCGGGGTTATCGGTATTTTTATCCGTAAGCTGAAGCTTGTAATAAGTACTTTTTTCAAGCCATTCATTCATTACTTTACCGGTAAGCCAGCGACGCCAATTAATTGCAAGCCGCGACTGTAAAAAGGCTTTATATACGGTAACCACCACATGAATTGATGCAAGCAAAGCAAATACTAGAATCTGATGCTTAAAAGCTGCAACATCATAATTTTGAATAGTATCCCAAAAAGTCTTATACCAAGTATTGATAGAGGTTGCTATCCAAATTGAACCTGCGGTAAGGGCAATAATAACAATCAGCAAAAACCATGAAATCATGCTGTCCTTACTGGTCCAATAAGGTTTTAACATGCGCCAAAAAGATGCCAGCGAAACTTTAAGCGGCAGACTGTCTGACGGTTTTCTGTCAGCGCTCTGCCCTGCATGCAGCTCTTTTTGAGCTGTTCTTTTAAATAATAAAGTTTTAAACATTTAGCATGAACCTACAAAAAACGCTCTAAAAATACCGCAACACCATCTTCTTCATTTGACAAAGTAATGGCCTTAGCCGCTTTCTTGGCCTCCGGCATAGCATTTGCCATCGCAACACCAAGCCCTGCCGTTTCCAGCATTTTGCAATCATTTTCAGCATCGCCAAAAGCCATCGTTCTTTCTATTTCAATGTTTAAAATTTTGCACAACTCACCAAGGGCTTTACCTTTGGTGCCGTCAAAAGGAATAAACTCCAGGAAATTCGGATCTGAACGCATAACCGTAAAAAGCTTGTGCAAATCAGGAGAAATAGCCGCACGAACCTTATCTAAATCCGCATCAGGACCTACGATTAAAATCTTATAAAACGGCTCATTATCATCGCATTGCATAAAATCAATTGCCGTATACGGAGCCCCCGAGTGAACAACCTCGCGGGTCGTTGCCGGATTTAAATCTTCAATCACCAAACCGCGCGTTTTAGAGTATGCATGTACCTTACAGTTAAACTTATGAGCAAGCTTAGTTACCTCTTTAATACTCTTGCCGTCAGCACATAAAGAATATACGTCATGAAAATCATTAAGCTCGACTATAGCTGCTCCGTTATAGCAAACGGCGTATGCATTTGAATGCAATATTCCCATTTCTTTTGCATAGTTTACGATACCGCACGGCGGACGTCCCGTCACTATAACCGGTCTTATTCCCTCTTCCCGTGCTTTTTTTAGTACATCTTTCGTTTTTTGCGTCACGGTCTTATCTTTAGTTAAAACCGTTCCGTCCATATCTAACGCTACAAGTTTATAAAAACCTTTTTTTACTTCCACATTATCTAAGGTCAAGGCCATGATTTGTTTCCTTTTCTTCTTATTCTGGTTGGAATCTTAACCTTTCTTGATATCAAAAAAAAGAAAAATCCCTGCTCATATTACCCATTAAAGTCATACGAACAGGGATTGATATTAAAAAACAACTAATTATGCACCGGCTTTTTTCAAAGCTGCATCGACGATCTCGGTTGCTTCTTTTTCAATCTGAGCTAAATGTTCAGGTCCCTTGAAGCTTTCCATATAGATCTTATAAATATTTTCCGTTCCTGACGGACGGGCAGCAAACCAACCGTTCTTAGTTACCACCTTCAAACCGCCGATAGCTGCACCGTTGCCCGGAGCTGCGGTAAGTTTATCGGTGATCTCCTCTCCTGCTAAAGTTGAAGCCTCAACAGCTGACGGATCGAGTTTCTTCAATACCGACTTCTGTTTAGCGCTTGCAGGAGCATCAACACGGTTATAAACCGGAGCACCGTATTTCTCGGTTAAATTCTTATAATGCTCTGACGGATCTTTTCCGGTTACAGCAAGCATCTCAGCTGAGAGCAATGCTGCAATGATTCCGTCTTTATCGGTAGTCCATACACTGCCGTCTTTCTTTAAGAATGAAGCTCCGGCACTTTCCTCACAGCCTAATGCAAGAGAGCCGTCAAACAATCCCGGAACAAACCACTTAAAGCCTACCGGAACCTCGCAAACCTTGCGGCCTAAACCTTCAGCAACGCGATTCATCATATTAGAAGATACGACAGTCTTGCCGACCATTGCGTTCTTCGGCCAATTCTCACGATGAGTATAAATATAGTTAATGGCGGCAGACAAATAATGATTAGGGTTCATCAAACCGGAATGGCAAACGATGCCGTGACGGTCATAATCCGGATCGTTGCCAAAAGCGATATCAAAATCGTCTTTCATTGCGATAAGGCCTGCCATTGCATAAGGGCTGGAGCAATCCATACGGATCTTGCCGTCCTTATCAAGGCACATGAAAGAGAAAGTAGGATCAACGCGATAATTTACCACTTTGATATTAAGTTTATAGCGGTCGGCAATGCGATCCCAATAGAACAATCCGGAACCGCCCAAAGGATCTACGCCCAAACGAATCCCTGACTTAGAAATAGCCTCTAAATCAATAACGTTGCCCAAATCCTCTACATACTCGGTGAGCATGTCATATTCTTTAACATTAGGAAGCTTAAGAGCCTGCTCATAAGGAACGCGCTTGACGCCTGCAAGCTTGTTTCTTAAAAGCTCATTAGCACGATCCTGAACCCATGAAGTAATTTCCGTTCCGGCAGGACCGCCGTCGGTCGGATTGTATTTAAATCCGCCGTCAGTCGGAGGATTATGGGACGGAGTAATGACAATACCGTCAGCAAGGCCTGAAGATCTGCCCTGGTTGTAAGTCAAAATAGCATGAGAAATTGAAGGAGTCGGAGTATAACCGTGATCTTTTTCAATTCTGACCTCAACGCCGTTTGCGCCTAAAACTTCAATTGCCGTAGCTAAAGCCGCTTCGGACAAAGCATGAGTATCCATGCCGATATACAAAGGACCTGTGATATTTTCTTTAGCACGATACTCGGCGATAGCTTGGGAAATTGCCAGAATATGGGACTCGGTAAAAGAACTGTTAAGAGAAGTTCCGCGATGTCCTGAGGTTCCGAAACTTACTTGCTCGTCAGGGTTTTCAACATTAGGGTGATTTAAATAATAAGCCGCCATCAAACGCGGAATATTAACCAAATCTTCTTCGCGGGCTTTTTTTCCTGCATAAGGGTGAATTGCCATTATAGTTACCTCAAAAAACTATGTTTTTCATCACGTACTTTTTAATTTTACAAAAAGTTTTATAGTGAAGATAAGCGTTTCATTTTTAAGTGTGAGATAAAACTTATTTTTTCAAAAAAAGAATAAAGTCCCTCACATATTTACCAATCCGATAGAAAACTAAAAGTAATTATTTATCTTTTCTAATTTTTTACCTTATGACAAAAAATTAATTTACAGATTTTGCCGTACAATGTGAGCTAAAAATTCGGATTACAATTTAAGCGATGTTTTTACTTTTTTGTCTGGCTATTTTGACGGGTGCTGCCAACCCAATACAAACAGCTGCAAACAGCAAATTGCGATTTCAATTAGGATCTCCTTTTTTAGCCTCTCTTATAAACTGTTCAGTAGGAGTATCCTGCTTAATTCTGGCCAATTTAATCCAAGGTAAATTTTCTCTTCCGCAAGACGTTTTTTCCTCTACTCCTTTATGGGCCTGGAGCGGCGGATTGATGGGCGTTTTCATTCTCGTCATCGCCATCGTGCTCATGAATTATCTAGGCGGACTTAAAACCGTCCTTATTACCATGACGGGAATGATTTTAACCGGAATAGTACTTGATCATTTCGCGCTGTTAAATGTCCCGCATCATCCTTTTGATTTAAATCGCGCCATCGGCCTTTGCTGTGTGGTTTTAGGTATAGTACTAGTATTTAAACTGCCGCAGCTTATAAAAAGCGGACAACCGGTAAACTTTAAATTATCCGAGATCTGTCTTTATCCTTTAGGATTGTTTTCAGGAGCGCTTATGACTCTGCAATCGGCTATCAATGCGGTTTTAAGCGTTAAATTAAATTCACTTATCCTGACGGCTCTTTTTTGCATGTCCTTGTCTCTTATCTTATTTATCTGCATCGGATTTTGCACCAAACCAGGATTAAAAAATCTTTGGCGTCTTAACGTTAAAGGGCAATATTGGATCCTGTGCGGCGGATTCTGCGGATCTTTCTTTGTTTTGTGCAACGCCTTTTTAATTCCGCTTTTAGGAGCAGGCGCCGTATCAATTCTTTGCATCACGGGACAACTGTCCTGCGGCCTTATCATCGATCATTTCGGATTACTCTCGGCCAAACAAAGAAAAGCACGCTTTTCACAGATTTTAGGTCTTATCATTATTCTTTTAGGCATCATATTCATTCGTCTTCTCTAAGGAGCTTTTCGTGATTTCATTTTCCTGCATAAGTCCCTGCAAACTTAATTTATTTTTATATATTACAGGCCGCCGCCCCGACGGTTATCATGATTTGCAAACGCTTTTTTGTCTCCTTGATTACGGTGACATGATGCACTTTAACGTCAATGACGACAAAGAGATAAATCTTTTAACTGACTTTGGTTTTCCTAAAGAAGACAATCTTATTTACAAAGCTGCCAAAATGCTTAAAGAGTACACTAAAAGCGCAAAAGGCTGCAGCATTGCTATCGACAAAATATTACCCCAAGGCGGAGGTTTGGGCGGAGGATCAAGCAACGCCGCAACGACTCTTTTAGTTTTAAACAAACTCTGGAACACGAATTTAAGTGAAGACGAACTTGCAGCTATCGGCAAACAATTAGGAGCGGACGTTCCGGTTTTCGTGCGCGGCAAGAGTGCCTTTGCCGAAGGGGTCGGGGAAAAATTGTCACCTCTTGAATTGCCTAAACGTTACTACCTTGTGCATACGCCTAACTGTCATGTTTCCACCAAAGCGGTATTCGGTGATCCCATGCTTAAACGCGACAGTAAAAAACGCAGTTTAAATGAGCTTTTAAATCAACCTTTTAATAATGATTTTACCCCTACGGTAAGAAAAAATTATTACGAAGTTGGACAGGCCTTAGACAGGTTGGTAAAATATGGGCCGGCGTTTATGTCAGGAAGCGGATCCTCTTGTTTTGTGTCTTTTAATGAAAAAGCTGATGCTGTCAAGGCATTGGAGGATTTTGATCCGCAGGAAGGAAAAAGTTTTATTGCCTCTTCGGTAAATCTTTCTCCTGTACTAACCGCTTTAAATGAATTTCTTAATTAACACAGGGTTATATTATGGCTGATATGAAGTTGTTTGCCGGAAACGCGACTCCCGAGCTGGCAAAGCAAATAGCATCCCGTTTGTACACTCGCCTGGGTGATGCAACCGTTGACCGTTTCAGTGATGGAGAAATCCACGTTCAGATTAATGAAAACGTACGCGGATGCGACATTTTTATCATTCAGTCAACCTGCGCGCCGACTAATGATAACCTCATGGAGCTTATCGTTATGATCGATGCCATGCGCCGCGCTTCAGCAGGTCGTATTACCGCAGTTATTCCTTATTTCGGATATGCCCGTCAGGATCGCCGTCTGCGTTCCGCTCGCGTACCTATTACAGCAAAAGTAGTTGCCGACTTCTTGTCAAGCGTCGGTGTCGACCGTGTTCTTACCGTTGACCTGCATGCCGAACAGATCCAAGGCTTCTTTGATGTTCCGGTTGACAACTGCTTCTCAAGTCAAATCTTCGTCGAGGACATGTTAAAACAAAACCTTACCAATCCTATTATCGTTTCTCCCGATATGGGCGGTGTTGTTCGTGCCCGTGCTATTGCCAAGCTTTTAAATAATGCCGATATAGCAATTATTGACAAACGTCGTCCTCGTCCCAATGTATCCGAGGTTATGCACCTTATCGGCGACGTAAAAGGTCGTGACTGCATCATCGTTGATGACATCATTGATACCGGCGGGACCTTGTGCAAGTGTGCCGATGCCTTGAAGGACAGAGGCGCCCTTCATGTTATGGCTTATGCCACCCATCCGGTCCTTTCAGGCGATGCCATTAAGAACTTAACAGGATCACGTCTTGACGAGCTTGTTGTTTCAGACTCAATTCCGGCTACTGCCGCTACCAACAAAGTAGAAAAAATTCGTTACTTGTCTCTTGCACCGATGCTTGCCGAAGCCATCCGCCGCATCAGCAACGAAGAATCTATTTCTGCTATGTTCCAGCAGGCATAATTAAAGAAATTTCTTACAAGAAGGCCCTGCATTTGTGAACTGTACCCCGTTTGGTAGACAATTAAC
>NZ_GL830997.1 GCF_000188195.1 Succinatimonas hippei YIT 12066 | reverse complement strand
CTGCACGGTGGGTGGTGTGAGAGGGGCAGATCGCCAGATCTCCCCTACTCGATTATCGATAAAACAAACTATTGATATTTTACTTTTATCTCTGGCATGTATTCTTCTTTAACAAACATTTTGATTTTAAAGATTGGCTGTTAGTAAATCTTAGACATAAATAATCCTGATAATATTGAATATAATGATTAAAATTTTCAATGAATACAATGAAGAGAGTATTTTAATAACGCAAGCTACTTGGACGGTACTAGTGTAGAATACATCTTAATTTGTTTTGAATTGTTTTGTAAAAATAGTGTTTTACATATTGTTTTTTTAAGATTTGAAAATGACAACACGATTAAATGGTTTTAGTTCGCAATCAATTGCAAAAATCGCACAGCTTGAAAAAAAGATTGTTTCATTAATTTCACCTCAAAGTTCTTTAGATAAAAATTCCGCTATGCAAATTGCTTTAGATATTGAAAATAAATTTATGCAATTTGACGGAAATATGGATGATAAGCATTTGCTGCAGCTGGATGATGCTCTTTACTATTATTATGTAGCTTTTATTCAAGGGGAAAAAAGAGCGTCTGAACATATTAATAAATTAGTTAAACAAGATGTAATTAGAACGCTAAATAAAATATTCAATAACGATAATGATAAAGTAGAGGAGTTTTTTTCGCTTTTGCAAAGTAAAAATGATTTTGAAAATGCTTTAATTCAGCTTGAGAGTTACTTTGCAACAACTTATAAGATAAATATCTATAAAGACGATCCTTCTCCTTGTGTAGATGCCAGGATTAATGAATTTGAGGTAATTTTTATACCGTCAGTATTGGTTTATTTTTACTATCAATGCGCTCGTAATAAATTAATTAATAAAGAGGAAGACTATTTACCTTTTTTGCAACAGTCCATTTCTAAGATGGAGGATATGAGTTTTTGCAGCAATTTTTATATGGATAGCTGTGATATTTTAAATTTACTGCTAAACAATGAGCTTCAATCGGGAATTGAAGATTTACAAATTATGCCCGGAATTCCGGCACAGACTGCGTATAAAATCGGTCTGGCGTATTATTTCGGTACTGATTTGCCCCATGATATTGATAAAGCCGGACGCTGGCTAAGTTATGCATCAATGGTCGGACATCCTGCCGCAATATATGCAAGGCAGTTATTTATTATGGATATAAATTCAAGTGCTGAAGATTGGGAAAGCGCATTAATAATTCCGTTGTTTCATGCTTTTAAGCTTGCTTTTAATCATGATAACGGTTTAGGCGGCGTCCGTTTTGACGGTGACTATTCGGAGGATTCTGAGTTTTCAGATAAAGAGTCTTTAATTACTGATTTACTCTATAACTTTTTATCTGTATTTTTAAATGCTGTAAAGCTTGGTCACCGTAAGCCTGAAGATTTATTGTCGTATTTGCTTTCATCTCAGGTGTCTGAATGCTTATTTGATGACGTGCCTTTGATGAAGGTTATGCAGGCAAAATTAATTTTATCTGATATTGAAAAATTTAAATCTTATGTAGCAAATTATGCTGCAAATGAAGAAAAGCCGAGCCAGACTTTCTATACCTTAGCTTTGGAATTACTAAAAGAAGCTTATGAATGCGGGCATTGTGAGCAAGCGTTGGAACCTCTTGCCAATTTGCTCATAAATCCTAAGTTTGATAAAAAGGACTTACCTTTAATAGAGCAGGCCGTAGAGCGTAGGGATTGTGCAGATATTGCGTTTAAACTCGGGTCTTATTATTGGAATTTATCAGGAGAAAAAAAGGATACGGCATTAGCCGAAAAATGGTGGTCAAAAGCAGCTCTTTTAGGCTCATCTCTTGCCTTATTTAATATGGCTATTTCTGCACTTGATAGCCGAGATTTGGAAAAGGCAGCAAAATATGCTTTAAAAGCCGTAAATTCAGGGGCAGTAATGGGCTATTACATTTTATATAGAGCTTTATTGCCGAAAGATCCTGAGCTTGCTCATACATATTTACGCTTAGGCGCTGAGTATGAGTTGTCTTCTTGTGTTAAAGAATATGCGCGCTTGAAAAAAGAAAGAAAGTTTAAGCCGCTTAAGTTTATTCAGATTGTGGATAAGATTGCGACTTTGTCAAATAAGGATCCTTCGGCTTGTTTATTTATGCAAAATGCATATATAAAAGGTACACTATTGCCGCGGGATGTGCATAAAGCGGAAAACTTTTATCGTAAAGGTGTTGCACTTACATCTACAATGGCGCAGTATTGTCCCGGTTATATTTTGGAAGATCTGACAGACTGCGCAGAAGATTCTTTTGCCTATAGAATAGGAGTTCCTTTTAATAAGGCGCACCGCTTTATAGTCAATTACTCTAAAAGAAATCCTTTAAAAGTTGAAACATCTAAAGCTTTAAAAGATTTAGTGGAAAAATTGTATGAATCTCTTGTTTTAGGAACAAGAGTAATGGAAATTGACGCTTTTTTAGGCTGTATCCATGATGATTTATTCAGCAGTTATGATATTGCAATAAAGTATGAACATCTTGATCATGAAGATAATGAAGCATTGTTCGCTTTAAGCGATACTTATCTAAAAGATGCGGCAAATAGACTGTGTTCTCAAACATTCAGGTTGGGCGCTATCGGAAGCGGATCTGAGAATTCAGGGGCAATTCCTTATTCATTAATGCTTAATTCTTTATTGAATAATGAGCATGTAAATTCTCTTTATGAATATATAAAGGGAATGATTGCACTTCGTCCGATGGCGTGTAAACCGGATATGGCTGCGGCTTATAAATTCTTTAAACGAGCGGCAAACGGCGGATGTGAAGCTGCGTTTATACTAAGTGAAATATCATTTGATATGTTTTCATATCATCTTGAAAATAAATTTACGGATTGCTCTATTGACAGTACAATAAGCGGATTCATTAACACCGGTATTACTCAATAATATGCAATATTTATTAAAAATTACATTAAAAGATACGCCGGTTTGGCGTTTGGTTGCAATTGACGGAACTGCTGATATAGCTTTTGTCGCAGAGCTTATCGCCGCTTCTTTTGATTATGAAAAAGCAAGACGCCTTTTTGTCGTTAACGGAGTTGAATACAGTGCCGGCAACGGCGGTAATGTTGAAAATGTAAAAGAGTTGTCTTTGTTTGATGAATTGCATTTAGAGCAGGGGCAAAACTGTATTTATCGCCATAATCTGAACAATGAGCTTATTCATAACGTAGAAGTTATGAAAAAAGAAGATCATTTGTTTTGTCTTATGCCTTCAACATTAGTCGGAGCCGGTTTGTTGCCAAAAGATCTGTCTTTTGATCTTGAACATATAAATGCTTATTTTGATAAAGATGATATTGACAGCCTTGATTTACGAGAGTGCACAAAAAGAATGAGGGCTTTAGGTGTAAAAAGAAAGGATTTAAATGAGTCGCTGCTTCGTCTTGGAGCTTGTGATTTTAGCGTAAAAATCAACGTTTGATGTCACTCATGGATTAAACTTATTATGAAAATTAATGCGCCGTTTTGGCGCATTAATTAAATACTTTGCACTATTTTATATTTGTCCTGATATAATTTTTAGTTCATTAAACGATATTGAATTTCGTTTCAATTCGAAATAAATATATCCCTTTATTTCGGATCAAAAAAGTTTTGATAATCAGTCAGACTTTTCATCAATTCTTCATTAACAGCAGATAACCGTCTGACGTTAATGACAGTCATTACGTCCTTTTATGTTGTATAGCGGCGTAGCAGATCTATAGATCTATTCATATTTCATTGGTTAAAGAATTAAGTTCAAAAGTCGCAAGACTTATGGAGCTGTTTTTTATGAGCGGAAGTTTGTTATTTTGCATATGTCTGGCATATTTTGTTGTCGCATATTTTTGCTATGGCGGATATTTAAAGCGTGTTTTTAGAATCGATCCTAAAAATCCGACTCCTGCACATACCCAATTTGACGGTATTGATTATGTACCGACTCCACGAATTGTGCTTTTTGGGCATCATTTTGCATCAATTGCAGGTCCGGGGCCTATCGTTGGCCCGATTATGGCGGCATATTTCGGTTGGCTGCCTGCTTTAATTTGGATTTTAGTGGGTTGCGTTTTTGTCGGAGCTTTCCACGATTTTGCAGCCATGGTGATGTCAGTGCGTAATAAAGGTCGTTCCATTTCATACATAATGGAAGATCTTATGGGTTATGCAGGGCGTATGCTGTTTTTGATTTTCTGCTGTTCCTGCTTGGTCCTCATTGTAGGTATCTTTACTTTACTTATAGCCGGCATGTTCGTACAGATCCCGGCAGTTGCCACTGCATCTTTGCTCTTTATCTGTATGGCTCCGTTGTTCGCTCTTTGCTCAATGAAGCTTGGATTTGGACTTAAAAAATCATCCTTTGTCTTTGTTCCTCTGGTGTTTTTAACCGTTTTGATTGGTGATTTATTGCCGATCGATTTGGTTGCAAGCTTCGGTATGTCTAAACAAGGAGCTACATATATCTGGATTGCCGTTTTGGCTGTGTATGTTTTTGCCGCATCAGTTGTTCCGGTGCAATGGCTGCTTCAGCCTCGTGATTACCTGAACTCTTATCTTTTGTACGGGATGTTGGCTTTAGGTATTGTTTCTATCATTGCTTATAATCCTGATATTAATTTAAATGCCTTCAATGGATGGACTGCATTGACTGCAGACGGCAATATGACAGCCATGATCCCGGCTTTGTTTATTTTCATTGCTTGCGGTGCATGTTCTGGATTCCATTCGTTAGTTGCCTCAGGTACCACTTCAAAACAAATTAATTCCGAAAAAGATCTGCTGCCCATAGGTTATGGCGGCATGATTTTAGAAGGTGTTTTAGGCGTTATGGCATTAGTTGCTGTAATGGCAATGGATCCTGCTACTTTCTTTGAAGTAGGTAAAAATCAACCTATGGCTTTTGCTACAGGTATCGCGTCTTTCTCTGCAGCTCTCGGCATTCCTGAAGTTTACTCTAAAGTTTTCATCTCTCTTGCAATTTCTGCCTTCATGATGACTTCACTTGATACAGCAACTCGTCTTGGGCGTTTCTTGTGGCAAGAGTTGTTTATGCCGCGCACTAAGAAAGAAAATAATGATATTGCAGTTTCTAAGAATGAGCCGCAAATAGCACAATGGAGAAGGATTATCACTAATCCGTTTTTAGCTGCTTTTATCATTGTAGGTCTTTCAATGTTAATGGCGTTAACCGGCAGTGCTGCAAGTATATGGCCGATTTTCGGTGCATCAAACCAGTTAATGGCAGGTTTAACTTTCCTTGGTATTACACTTTATCTGATGATAAAAGGCGCCAACTGGATCATTTCTTTCATTCCTATGGTTCTTATGATGGTAATGAGTTTGTGGGGTGTCGCTCAGGTGGTCTCTCAGCAGTGGGGGCAAAATTCGGTTCTTGTAGTATCCGGTATTTTCCTTTTTGCCATGGCTGTTTTGATGATCCTATTAGGAGCTTCAATTATGCTGCATCATTTAAAAGCTATTTACGGTAAGAAAGAATTTGCTTACGCTAAAGTAGAAAATGATTGATTAATTATTGATTAATATTTAAATACCCGCATTAAACAAAACATGTTTTCTGCGGGTTTTTCTTTTTTGAGTCTTTTCTTTTGTTAAAATTTACTTAAGGAGAATTTTATGGAAGGAAAAGTCACAATTTACGATATTAAGACCAAGCAAGGCCGTATTCAGGCAAACGACGGCAATATATACAGTTTTGATGCTTTGGCTTTTATAAATAAAAAAGATGAATCTTTAATAAAAGAAGGAATGTCTTGCAGTTTTGAATTTATTGAAAATAAGTTAAGTAATTTTCGTCTAAAGGATGCTGAAGATTTTATTTTTAGGAATGAAACTTTTAAAGAGCCTTCAAATCTTGAGCTTATTTCCGGTGAGTTGCCGACTAATTATACGTTAATTGATAAAGCTAAAGTTTCTATAGCCAAGACAGATCGCATCAGAGAAAAAGCTATATATAAATTAAAACATGATTGTAAAATGCTAGGTGCCAATATCGTACTTGATGTTAAGGAAAGCACTAATATAAGAAGTGCTATGGGATACGGTTTTAAGTTTTACACGATAGAGGGAGTTCCTGCTACGGTAGGAATCTCCGATCCTAAGGGTACCGTATCGCGTGCTGATTTATCTCATCGTCTGCTCCATAAAAAAATAATTAAATTAAAAAATAATGTTGAGACTATAAAAATAGCTAATTTAGCACTTAAAATTTGTGGCGTAATTTTGTTTATTATTTTTCTTTTGGGATTTATTTTTACCTTGTAATGACCTTACTTCTTGCAAACAAAAGATAGTTGTCATAAGCTAACTACAAATGTTTGCAGGAGGTCGTTGTGGATACTTTAATTCTTATTGTCATTACAATTTTGGTAATAATCCCCTGCTTTTTGGGATTACGCAGAATAATAGGTACTTTTACCGGAAAAAGCAGCACTTGCGGATGCTCATCAAAAGAATGTCACTGTAATGATAAAAAGCAGTGATATTAACTTTTGAATAAATATATTTATGTTTCAAAGAACTAAATACAGAATTGTTTATGGTATAGTTATCCGAAGGCTTTTGAAAATGCAGCATAGATAGCGGCAGTTTTTTTGAAAACTGGTGTTGCATTAATTTTAGTTTTCTTATTGAAAATTAGTTTAATAGCTTGAAAAAGAAAAGCCTTGGCACTATTTATAGTTTATAAAAGTCCGGTTTTTTAAGAAGGCGGTTATGCAAGATAACGATCCGATTTACAACGTTGGTCATTTGACCGAAGACACATTGCGCAAACTTGAGGCAAGCGGTTTGCGTATGACTGTTCAACGACGACATATTATTGATATTTTAATGAACAGTAGTTGTACTTCACCAAAAGAATTATGGTATGAAGCAAAACAGTTTGTGCCGGATCTTGGAATTGCTACCGTATATCGATTGATAAATCGTCTTGAACAAATCGGTGTCCTTTCTAAAGCTCGTAATTTGGGAATGCAGCCGCAAATTCCCGAGCTTGGTACCTTAACTGATGCTCGCGGTAAAAATATCAATCGACAGATTAAATTAGCGTTAAATGAAGTAGTTCGTTTAGGCCTTATTTCCAAAGGGGCTATAGGACCTAACAATAATATTCAATTATCTTTAGTCGGAAATAAAATTAATATCACGGTAGTAAAATAAAATGACCAAGCCACAAGTTCCTACTGTTCAGGATGCTGTTACTGAGCCTGTTCCTCCTCGTGCCGGGATTATTGCAGAATCCGGAGAGAATTATCTTGAAACGATTTTAATTATAAAAGAAAGAAATGAGAACGGCCTTGTTAGAGCGGTAGACGTTGCTAATGAGTTAGGTTTTTCAAAACCAAGCGTCAGCAGAGCTCTTGCTATGCTAAAAGAACGCGGATTAATTAAGATCGCTCCGTCAGGTGCCATTTTATTTACTCCTGACGGCAGGGTTCTTGCAGAACATGTATTTGAACGCCATCAGTTGCTGACCGTTTTTTTAAAGAACATTGCTAATGTGCCGGCTGACATTGCTGAACATGATGCGTGCCGTATAGAGCACGTTATTTCAGATGAAACCATGAACGGAATTCGTACTTATCTTAAAGATAAAAAATTAATTTAAAAAAGCTAAGTAATAACTAATAAGTAAAAAACTGTCGCTTTGGTCGGCAGTTTTTTATTCCTTGTGCTCAATGATATCTCCGACTACTGCATTAAGGCTTTTAATTAGATCTTGAGGGTTAACTCCCACGGAAAAGCCGCGCCTGCCTCCGCTTACTAAGATTTCATCAAACTTTAAAGCCGTTTCCGATAATACGGTCAGGGTTTTTCTTTTTTGACCGAAAGGACTTATTCCGCCGATTACATAGCCGGTAATACGTGAAGCAGTAGGTTGGTCTGTCATCTCTAAATCTTTTACTTTAATTAAGCGTGCTACGTTTTTAAGAGAAATCATTGCATTTACAGGGACAACACAAGTTACGTAAGTTTTATCATGATGCAATATTATTGTTTTAAATACCTTATCTTCTTTAATATTTAAAGCAGTAGCGGCAAACTTTCCGAAGTCGTGGTCTACAGTACATTTGTACTCATAGGTTTTGTATGTGATTTTTTGCTTTTTTAAAAAGTTTTGAGCTGGGGTTATCATGAATAATTCCTTGATAATTCATTTTTAATTAAATTTCGCGAAAAATATTATAGAAGAATCTTTTGTCTTTTCTTATTATCTATTTTTATGTTGACGTAAAAATATTAAAAATTTTCTTGCTTATTTAAAATTTTTCTATATAATTTATCGCCATCGGATGCGGGCATAGCTCAGTTGGTAGAGCATAACCTTGCCATGGTTAGGGTCGCGAGTTCGAACCTCGTTGCCCGCTCCAAAATTAGAAAGACAGCACCTTTAGGTGCTTTTTTCGTTTTTGCGTGTCTAATTTTCTTTTTTAGTTTTTGACAATTATTTTGTGATTTGGTGTTTTTAATAAAAATAAAGGTGACTTAAAAAGGTTATCTTTACAGAGAAACAACAAATCAATTCGTTTATATTTTAATGAATCAATTTTTTGCTAAATTCTCAAATTCCGACCTTTTAGTCACCACCGAGGTTATATTTATTTGGAGATAATTATTTCGTTGTTTTTATTTAAGTTTAAGTCCGGTAAGTTTTAATATTTCTTCCTTAACTTTGGCAAAATCCTGACATAAAATTCCGTGGATCCCAAGTTTGTTAGCCATATCGATATTATTTTGATTGTCATCAATAAAAATGCACTCTTCAGGATTTAGGTGATAGCGCTCAAGCAGTAAATGAAAAATCCTTTTCTCAGGTTTTTTCATTTTTTCTTCGCCTGAGACAACGATCCCTTCAAAAATTTCTAGGAATTTATAATTATTGTAAGCAAAAGGAAAGGTTTCAGAAGACCAATTGGTTAAACCGAACAATTTAAATTTATGTGACGCGTTAACTTGCTCTAAAATGCTGACTCCTTCGTCAATTGGTCCGCTTATCATTTCAGGCCAGCGGTCTTTATACAATTGGATTTCTTTTGCATATTCAGGGTGAATTGCAATTAGCTCTTTGACGCCTTCGGCAAATGGCTTTCCGGCATCCATTTGGGAATTCCACTCACTGGTACAAATTTTTTGGAGAAAGTTCTCCATCTCTTCTTCGGTTTTAAAGACTTTACGGTATAAATATCGAGGATCCCAGTCAAGAAGGACTCCGCCGAAATCGAAAATAAAGTTGTTAATAGCCACGGCAAATCTCCTTTAAACCGCTTAATTTATAAGTTTTAATGATAATCAAATGTTGAACGGATTTTTGAGTTTTTCCTGAAATTTCGCTCTTTATCAAAAAATTTACAATAACAAATTGTTTGTCATTTTTTCTTTTTCTTTTAATGCAATAGTTCGGTTTCTTTTAAGCAAGCAGGACAAATTCCCGAAAAAATAATTTCATGCCCTATAAATAAGAAGCCGTGTTTGTTTATTATTTGATTTTCAATATTTTCCTGATAAGGCATGTCAACATCAAAAATTTGTCCGCATTGCAGGCACTTGATGTGATAATGATTATGAGTTAAATGATCAAAGCGTTCGGCTTCGCCTGGGATTTCAATTTTTTTGATTTGTCCGGTTTTAGCCAGTTTGTCGAGATTACGGTATACCGTAGCACGGCTTATGTTCGGATAGTCATTTGTAATGCAAGCATAAACTTCATCAGCCGAGGCATGATTTTTAAGTTTATTGACTGCGTTTAATACTAAAGAACATTGAATTGTGTTGCGTTTTATCATTTTATTTTAATTTAATAATTATACCTTTTTGGTAATTTATCTTATTAAGGATAAAAAATAAAAAAACTGATAAATTTTGTCTTATTTTTTACTTAAAGTTAAATTTTTAGTTTGTAGATATCACTATCTTAAAAATTAGGTATTTTTTGGAGCATCTAACCTGTAGTAGAATATTAAGATCAGTTTAAGTTTTTTAGCTTGGAGCGCTAATTATGGCCGTTAAATTTTCGACAGCAGTAAAAACTTTGTGTGCTGCCGCAGCTGTTACTTTTTGTGCTGTACAGGCACAAGCCGAAGTATTAAGAGTAGGTACTGAGGCTACATATGCCCCGTTTGAGTTTATGGATGACAATGTTCAGCCTCAGGGGTACGACATTGATATCATAAATGCCGTCGGAAAAGCCATGGGGTATGACGTTCAGGTTCAGAACATGGCATTTGACGGTTTGATTCCCGCTTTAATGACTTCGCAAATAGACGTCGTTATTGCTGCCATGACCATTACCGAGGAGCGCGCCAAGCGTGTCGATTTTACCGAGCCTTACTATAAGTCGGGTCTTTCAATCTTAATTCTTGAAGAGAATAAAGATAAATTTAAAACAATTGATGATTTAAAGAATGAGCGTTTGTGTGCGCAGATCGGAACTACCGGTGCATTGAAGGCACAGGAAATTTCCGGAAATGTCGGTGCATTTAATACTGAGCCGGAAGCTTTTATGGAGTTAAAAGCAAAAGGTTGTGCCGGTGTTGTAAATGATCGCCCTGTTAATCTTTATTTCTTGACCAAGTCAGCATCTAAAGGTGTAATTGAAATGAGCGAAAGAATTACCGCAGAAGATTACGGTATTGCTGTTCGCAAAGGAAACAGTGAATTGCTCAAGGCTTTAAATGAAGGTCTGAAGAAAATTAAAGAATCCGGAGAAATGGCTAAAATCCACCAAAAATGGTTTAGCGTTTCTGAGTAGTGTTTAAAAGATCAGCGCATTTTTAGTTAATAAAAATGCGCTTTGCTTAATATTTTTTGGTATTGCTAAACATGCCGTTTCCTTTTGATATTTCGCTGATTATTGATTCTTTGCCCCTTTTAGGCATCGGCGCACTGGTTACTATCGAAATTACAGCCGTTGCGGTTGCTCTTGGTACTCTTATAGGTTTGTTCGTCGGTATTGCAGAGTTATCACGTTATTGGTATTTCCGTATTCCGTCAAAAATTTACGTTGATTTTATCCGCGGAACTCCGCTGTTGGTGCAAATCTTTATTATTTACTTTGCTCTTCCGATTATTTTGGGGGTAAGGGTTGAACCTTTTGTTGCCGCGGTTGCTGCTTGTTCCATTAACTCAGGTGCATATGTCGCTGAAATTTTCCGTGCCGGAATTCAATCTATTGATAAAGGACAGATGGAAGCCGGTCGTTCTTTAGGAATGAGCTGGGGACAGACGATGATTCATATCGTTATTCCTCAGGCATTCCGTCGCATTATTCCTCAGCTTGGTAATGAGTTTATTGCCATGCTTAAAGATTCGTCATTGGTGTCGGTTATCGGTTTTGAAGAGCTAACCCGTAAAGGTCAGTTGATTATTGCATCAACTTACGGATCTTTGGAAATATGGACTGCTGTTGCGATTATCTACCTTATTATGACTTTGTCTATTACCCGTTTCGTCGCCTTCTTAGAGAAGAGATTTAAATAATGATCGTTATTAAAGATTTACATAAAAGCTATGGCAATACCGAGATTTTAAAAGGTATTGATCTTGAGGTAAAAAAAAGCGAAGTTGTTGTGGTTATCGGTCCGTCAGGATCCGGTAAAAGTACTTTGCTGCGCTGTGTAAATTATCTTGAGGTTCCGACTTCGGGAACTATTTCCATTGACGGACAGACTATTACTCCGAATGTGGATATCAATACTATTCGTGCTGAAGTAGGAATGGTTTTTCAGCACTTTAATCTTTTCGGTCACATGACAGTACTTCAAAATATTACTTTAGCTCCCATAAAAGTACGTCATATGTTAAAAGAAGATGCTGAAAAGGTGGCTATGGATCTTTTGACCAAGGTTGGTCTTGCCGATAAAGCGTCAGCTTATCCGCGTGAACTGTCAGGCGGGCAGCAGCAGCGTGTCGCTATCGCAAGGGCTTTGGCAATGCATCCGAAGATAATGCTTTTTGATGAGCCTACATCAGCTCTTGATCCTGAAATGGTTAATGAAGTGCTGGAAGTAATGAAGACTTTGGCGGAAAGCGGTATGACCATGATGGTTGTAACCCATGAAATGGGATTTGCCCGTCAGGTAGCTGATCGTGTGTTGTTTGTAGACGGCGGTAAAATCTTAGAAGAAGGCACTCCTGAAGAGCTGTTTACTAATCCTAAAGAGCCGCGTACCCAGGACTTTTTGGCAAAAATTTTATAATTTGATTTTTAAATATCCTTGCCTTAGACAAGGATATTGATTTTTTTTATGTTTTTCTGTTTTTGAGAGAAAATGGAAGTTTGGGCGTTATTTACAGATAAGAAATGAGAATACCTGAGGAAAATAAAAATCGAGCTTTTGATAAAGGCATAGTAAAAAATTTTATTAAAATTAAATATGTGTTTTCATGGCTGTCTCTTGCTCTGCTGTGTGTGGTAGCATTTATTCCTAATCGTATTCGTGATTTTGTTGCAGTACTTATAGCGTCGATTCTTTCTTTTTTGCCTTTAACTCCGCGCCGCGTTGCGTACGCAAATATGCGTACAGCCTTTCCTGATTTATCTGCAAAAGAATGCCGTGCTTTATATAGAAAATCACTAGCCGTCGGATTTTCCGTTACGTTGGCTTACGCTGAACCTTCAGTTTTGCCGCGTTTTTTGTTAAAAAGACGCTGGAAGCTTGTCGGGGAAGAAAATTTAAATAAAGCTCTGTTGTTAAAAAAACCGATTATTTTCGTCGCCCCGCATTGTTTTGCAATTGACAGATGTGGTTTGTATTTATCTTTTTGCGGGATCAATATGTGCACTATGGTGCATGCGCAGCGCAATCCTGTGTATGATTGGTTTTTAAATCAGCAGCGCCTGCGTTTTGGCGGAGCGGTGTATGAGCGTTCAAGCGGGTTGCGTACGCTTATTCGAGAGCTGAAAAACGGCAGATCCTGTTTCTTTTTGCCAGATGAGGATTTAGGCAGAGAGTCGAGTCGTTTTATCAATTTCTTAGGAGTCCCCAAAGCTACGGTTTCGACTTTACCCAAACTTGCTAAAGTTACCGACGCCGTAACGATGCAGCTTTTTTCCGTTTACAATTTGAAGACTGCAAATTTTGAGGTTCACTTTTCTAAACCTTTTGAAAATTTTCCGTCAAATGATTTGGAACATGATTTGTCAGTGATGAATCAGCATATAGAGCAAGAATTATTGCTGCATCGTGAACAATATATGTGGTTTCTGCGCTTTTTTAAGACTCGTCCTGATGAAAGTTATCCTGATATCTATGAAAACACTCATTTATCATTGTTGAAAAAAGGCAAAAGCATTGACTATGCTGCAAGGCGTCGTCCTTTTGTAGAAAATGGATAATTTGCTGCTTAATGTAACAAAAATATTCTACTCATATCCAATTAATATCTTTTTTGTATAATACGCACTCTATTGTAATAGAGTGTGTTTTTTTTTTACTTATGTTTAAATTGAAAAAAGATAAAGAGACTGATTTTAAAAACTATATTTCGGATGAAGAAATTAATCAAGGAATAAACCGACTTGATCTTCAAGAAGGAAAAAGGTCTCTTTTAGCTATCACATGGCCGATTTTTATTGATTTAGCGCTTAATTTTGCAACTTTAATTATCAATATGATGATGGTCGGCGCGGTATCGGTTGATGCAGTTGCCGAACTTACGGTTGGAAATCAGGTTTTCGACCTTGCGCTTATCATTTTTAATTTTATAAATATCGGTGTATGTGTAGTATGCGCACAAGCTTTAGGAGCAGGTAACAAAAAACTGGTTCGTCGATTAGTTCATACCGGCTATGGCATAAACATTATTACCGGCACCATCGTATCTTTAGGCGTGTTTTTCTTTGCTCCTTTAATTGTTGAAGTAATGAACGTACCGGATGAGATCAGTCAAAGTTCTCAAAGTTATCTGGCGATTTTGTCACTTTGCTTTTTACCTCAGGCTTTGTGTTTGGTATCAGCCGCTATTTTACGTGCATTTGAATGTACGCGAGATGCAATGTATGTTTCTTTGCTCATTAATTTAATTACTATGCTAGGAAACTCAATGTTTTTATTCGGCTGGTTTAATATGCCTGTCTTAGGAGTAGAGGGAGTAGCTGTAAGTACTGTAATCGGGCGCGTAATAGCATGTCTTGTTTACGTACCGTTAATTTTAAGACGCACCAAAATCAGAATTATTCCGCGTTTTCTTTTTGATTTCAAAAAGAAAATATTTGTCGCTATTTTAAACATAGGTCTTCCTGGTGCCGGAGAGAATTTATCTTGGCACAGTCAATATATGTTTATGACTGCGGTGGTAGCATCAATGGGAGCTATTCCCCTTGCAACCCACGGAATTTATTTCCAAATGGTGCTTATTATGATGCTGTTTTCAATATCTATTGCGATGGGGACGGAAATTCTTATAGCACATTACGCCGGAGCTTTACAACTTGATTTGGCATACAAGCAGCTAATGCGTTCGGTTAAAATCGGTATGTGTGCAACGATATTGATAACTTTTTCCATTCCTCTTGGTACAGGTAAATTTATTATTTCTCAATTTACCGACAGCCTTGAGGTTTTAGCTTTGGCAACTCCGATTTTTCTTTTAACCGTCATTCAAGAGCCTGGCAGAATTTTAAATATAATAATTATTAATTCACTCCGCGCCGTGGGTGATACCAAATTTCCGCTTATTATGGCTGTGATCTCAATGTGGGGCATAAGCGTACCGTTAGGCTGTTTTCTCGGTTTGCATTGCGGGCTGGGACTTTTGGGCGTTTGGATAGGTTTTGCGGCAGATGAGTGGGTTCGCGGTATCAGTATGTTTTTAAGATGGAGATCGCGTGTTTGGGAAAAGGCCGCCAAACTTAATTATCAAAAGCATTTGCAGCAAGCATAGCAGGAGTTTTAATAAGTGAGCTTTATAAAAACATTTAAAGATGGAATTAAATATATGGAAATATGGCCTGAAGATCCGATTCTAGGTTCTATTTTCACCGAAGGACGAGTTAAATATATAATGCGTTTAGGTAAATATTTGCTTCCGCCTTTTATTATGTTTTTAATTGTATGGAATTTTATAATGGGCGGAGGTCTTAAAGGCGTAGAGTTTTTTTATACGTTAAAAAGCAATTGGCCTGTAACGCTATGCTGCGTGCTGTTTCTGCTTGTGCTTCCGCTTCAAGGTTATTATTGGTTCGGAAAGCGAGCTTCGGTGAAACTTAATAAAAAGCAAAAACTTTATTACGAAGACTTGTGTAAAAAGTTGCAAAAAGAGCCTTTGCTTGATCCTGTTATGATGGATTTTGCCGTTACGGTAAAAGAAGGTTTAGACAAATTCGGAAGAGATATTTTAAAAACTCTATAAGTATCTTGGGTTTCCTTTGCAGGATAGGTTGCCGTATATGTTAGAATAATGCTCCGTTGTTATATAGCGTATCTACCTGCGGTAGTGATACCGTTTTTTTATAATTATGTGAAAAATGCAAGAAAGTATTATTCGTAAGCTCGAATCCTTATGTGAACGCCATCAGGAAGTCGAACAGCTGTTAAGCCAGCCTGAAATTATTGCCGATCAGGAAAAATTTCGTGAATTGAATCGTGAGTATTCGCGGTTGCAGGTAATGGTAAACACCTTCCAGGATTATAAACGTGCTGCAGATGACCTTGAGGAAATGCAGGCGATGCTTGAAGGTGATGATGAAGACATGAAGGCGATGGCGCAAGAGGAGCTTGAGCCGACCAAAGAAAAAGCCGCCGCTTTGGAACATGAGTTGCAGCTTTTGCTTTTGCCGCATGATGATCGTGATGATTGCAACTGCTTCCTTGAAATACGTGCCGGAACCGGCGGCGACGAGGCCGCGCTTTTTGCCGGGGAACTTTATCGCATGTATGCAAAATATTGTGAGGCAAAAGGATGGCAGCTTGAAGTTGTGTCTCAAAGCGAAGGAGAGGTGGGCGGTTACAAAGAAATTATCGCCAAACTGTCGGGAGAGGGCGCTTACGGCTATATGAAATTTGAATCGGGAGGCCATCGGGTACAGAGAGTTCCGGCAACCGAGGCTCAGGGTCGTGTTCACACTTCAGCCTGCACCGTCATGGTATTGCCTGAGATTCCGCCATCGAAAGCGCCGGAGGTTAATCCTGCCGATTTGCGTATCGATACTTTCAGAGCCTCCGGAGCCGGCGGTCAGCATATTAATAAAACCGATTCCGCTATCCGTATTACCCATATTCCGACTGGAATTGTAGTTGAATGCCAGGATGAGCGCTCTCAACATCGCAATCGCGAGCGCGCTATGGAAGTTTTACTGTCGCGTCTTGCCAAAATGGAAGAAGACAAGCGTCTTGCCGAACAGACGGAAGCTCGTCACAGCATATTAAGTTCCGGAGATCGTTCCGATCGTATTCGCACTTATAATTTTCCGCAAAGTCGTGTCACTGATCATCGAATTAATCTTACTCTTTATCGCTTAAGTGAGGTTTTAGAGGGTAATCTTGACCTCATTTTAAAACCGGTAATTGAAGAGTATCAGGCAGAACAGTTATCCGAAATGGCCAAACAAGGCGGACTGTAATGCTGTTAAAAGCTTTGCTGCATGAGGGGAGAAAGCGTCTTGCAGTTTCCGGATGTGAATCGGCACGTCTTGATGCCGATTTGCTTTTAATGGAAGTTCTTCATTGTCCTCGCAGTTATTTGATTACGCATGATAATGAAGAGCTAAAAGAAAGAGCCATTGTCCGATTTCGTGACTTAATTTCAAGACGTTCTCGCGGAGAGCCTATTGCTTATATCCTTGGATACAAGGAATTCTGGGGGTTGCCTTTTAAAGTAAATCGTAATGTATTAATTCCGCGACCTGATACCGAACTTTTGGTCGAAACTGCGCTTAAATTCAAGCAGGTAAAAAGCGTTTTAGATTTGGGAACGGGCAGCGGAGCTATCATTTTATCAATTAAATACGAGCGCCCTGATATTAACGCGTTAGCTTGCGACATTTCAGATGCGGCATTGCAAGTTGCAAAAGAGAACGCTTTATCGTTGGGGCTTGATGTTACATTTTTTAAGAGTTCATGGTTTTCTGATATAAAAAACGCAAAATTTGATTTAATCGTCTCCAATCCTCCCTACATAGAAGAAAATGACGAGCATTTAAAAGCTTTAAGCTTTGAACCTGTCGGAGCGTTGATTTCAGGAAAAGACGGTCTTGATGATATCAGAATTATCGCGAAAGATTCGCGGCATTTTTTTAATCCGGGCGGTGCTTTACTTTTGGAGCATGGGTATAATCAAGGTAAGGATGTGCGTAACATTCTGGAAGAATGCGGTTTTAATGAAATCAAGACTCTCAGAGACTTAGGGAGTAACGAGCGCGTTACTTACGGATTTTTTGAATAGAAGGAGACAGTCATGGCGGCCAAACGGGTAAAAGTTAACGATATCACCATTGCCAATGATTTACCTTTAACGGTTATCGGCGGTATTAATGTTCTTGAGTCGCGTGACTTGGCAATGCGGGTATGCGAGAAATTTATGGAAGTTACCGGCAAATTGCACCTTCCGTATATTTTTAAAGCAAGTTTTGACAAAGCCAACCGTTCCTCATTGCGCTCATACCGGGGACCGGGACTTGAGGCGGGGATGAAAATCTTTGATGATTTAAAGCGCGAATTTAACGTCAGCATCATTACTGATGTGCATGAGACTTATCAGTGTGCCTTAGTTGCAGAGCATGTCGACCTGTTGCAGCTTCCCGCGTTTTTGGCAAGACAAAGCGATTTGGTTTTTGCCTTAGGCAAAACCGGAAAGCCGGTTAATGTCAAAAAGCCGCAATTTATGTCTCCGGCGCAAGTCGTCAATATTGTCGAGAAATTTCATGAGACGGGAAATGATAATGTAATTTTGTGTGAGCGCGGGACGCAATTTGGCTATGACAATCTCGTAGTAGATATGCTGGGTTTCGGGGTGATGAAGAAGGTTTCGGGAAATGCTCCGGTGATTTTTGATGTAACTCATTCATTGCAGTGCCGCGAAGCTAATTCCCAGGCATCAGGAGGCAGAAGAGCGCAAGTCTTTGATTTGGCCAAAGCCGGAGTAGCGATAGGACTTGCGGGAATATTTGTCGAAACTCATCCGGATCCCGATAAAGCATTATGTGACGGACCCAGTGCTTTGCCTTTAGATAAGCTTGAGCCTTTCCTTTCTGATTTAAAAGAGCTCGATACTTTGGTTAAATCTCAGACGCCGCTGGAGATCCGTTAATTTCGGGCTGCTTTTAAGATCCATCTGTTTAAAAAGGCGCAATACGGGAACATCATCTGAACCAGTGGTCCGATAATAATTGCGCCTATAACCGTTCCTTCGCGAATCCCTTTGATTTCCGTACCGTGGGAGAAGATAAGTGCGATGCAGGCGGCGGATGCCACCAGGATGATATCGTATATGATTTTCACTGGTCCTAGTTTTTTGTTGATTTTTTCAGCTAATACTTTAACAAAGGCGTCACAGCTTAGCATGGTAACGTTGGCCGTAGCCTGAAGGGCGATGCTTAAGGCTATGAGCAGAGAGCCTACAATAAGCGTGGCAAACTCGATTAGATACCGGTCAGGGTTGAAGTTTTTGGTTAAGAACATAAAAACATCAACCAGTATACCGAAAAAGAAGAAAACCGGGATTTGCAGCAGTAAATTGACCAGATGGAATTTAAGTTCGATTTTTTTATATAAAAAGAATTGCAAGATGAGCATGGTCAAATTGAAAGCGATCACTACCGTGCCCATGGTTACCGGCAGATAAAGTGATGAAACGTAGCTAAGACAGGCTACGGAGTTTACTCCCAAATGAGATCTCGTAACTAAAGTAACTCCGCATGCGCCAATGGATAGAGCGGTAAAAAATACAATATAGCGGCGGAACAACTCATGCTTTGACATATTAGTATTCTCATAAATTTAAGGTAAATGCATTATGCGCTTATTTTTTGATTTTGGTAAGTTCAACAATAAAAAAATGCGGAGACAAAGTTCAATAAACAGTATGCAGCTGTCGGATTTTGTTTTCTGCAGGTTTTTTAAGGTAGAAGAGCATGACAGCAGACTCAGTCTGCTTAAAATCGGTGAGTAAGATCCAGAAATTTAAGAAAGATTGAAAGCCTGACTGAAAATCTCACGCTAAGGCAGGAAGCGACGGGACCATATAGCTTGATAAGCGGATTTTAAAACATGGATGCACGGGAACCCGTCGCAGTTTACGACAATAGTCGTATTGTTGAGAGTGGAAATCCTCGACCCGCAGGCCGAGGATGACGTTAATTATGATGAATCTGGGTATTACCGATACTTTCGGAGAAGCTTACCGGTTCCGGCATTTGATCGGGCGGATTGCCTTTCATCGGATCCCAGCCTAAAACCAGGAGGTAAACGCCGAACCCGATAAGGAAAGCAAAAGGAATGTGCCAGCCGTAACGCAGCCAGTTCATGAAGCTTCTGGCTTTATTGAATACGCCGCATACCGCAACGCCGGCAGATGAACCGAACCAGATCATTGATCCGCCGAAACCTACGGCGTAGGAGATAAGCGGCCAATCGTAACCGCCTTTAATCAGGCACAGCTGGGTTAACGGTATATTGTTAAATACCGCGGACACGAATCCTATTGCCAAAGTTGATAAGATTGAAGCATCCGGTACGGATTCAATCGGTACCAATTCAGCACAGAAAACGAGGGCGACCAGGAAGACCGTACTGTCGTAGGCGGATATCACTACTGAAAAGCGTACTTTGGTCAGGAAAAAACTGATTAAAATTGCAATCCAGATACCAAGTCCCGGCAGTTCTATTGCATAGTTAAAGATGATGGCAAAAATCAGGATCAGGAAAACCGAGGTCAAAGCCCGCTTATTGATTTTGATGTTGTCGCTGACGGCGGCAACGGAAGGTGCGTATTTATATTGTTGACGCGAAGCGAAGAAAGCGACGATGAGTGTGGCAACGATGGCGGGGAGAAATGCCTGTGCGATTACCAAAGGATCTTTACCGTAAATCCAGATAATGGTGGTTGTGGTATCTCCGACCACCGATCCGGCACCGCCGGCATTGGATGCGGCGCAGATTGCCGCGGCAAAACCGATATGGATTTTGCCGCCGAATACGGCCGCTGCCATTGAACAGCCGATAAGTGCGGCCGCAATATTGTCAAGGAAGGTACTCAGCACGAAGACGAAACATAACAGAACGGCTCCGGTCCATTGGTTGGACGGCAAGTACCGGGGCAGGATGGCCGGGAAATTGGATCTTTCGAATATATCTGCAAGAATGGCAAATCCCGGCAGCATTAGGATTAAGTTAAGATAAGTATTCCAGGAACCGCTTACGAAGTTGCCGTTATCGTCCACATAGCCGAAGAGTTTGGTGATAACCGAGAAATGATCGGTAAATTCGTACTTATAAAAACACAAAGCTACCAAGCCCAAAAGGGCAACTTGGCGAGTTTTGTTGTAGAAGACGGCAACTCCTACGAGCATTGCTGCGAAAATAATCATTTCATAGCGGATGCCGTAAAAGCTCAGTCTGGTAAAAAGAGCTTCTTCCGCGTATGAAATATTAGGCAGAAAACCTATAAAAAGCAGGGTTAGGGTGGTTGTAATTCTGTTCATATCAATATTCGCACGATCGAAAGTATATGCATTATTGTTTATCACCTATGTTTGTTATTGTTTATCCGGCTTTATTTTGCGATTAGTTTTTGTTATTGCCGTCTTCAGATGGCGCTGCCGGTGAATTTTTTAAATCATCTTTTTTGGCAAGCAGCCAGTGCGGAGCGTCAGCGTAATTTTCATGAATGTCCAGGCGCTTTACCCATACCCAGAAACCGAGCACGATAAAGTGGGCAAACAAAATACGCGGTACGATTAATCCGTATTGGGATAAAGATCCGATAACTATGGCGCAGACGATGGGACCCAGTGCCCATCCGGCAAGATAAAGGACACTAAATCCTCCTTTTTTGACCGGGATAAGCTGGCGGTTGAAGTTTTCATAGAAAAATATCGGCATAACTCCTGAAACGATTACCAGTCCCACCATAAACATGGCTTTGTTTAAAGTCAGAGCCATAAGGAGCATGCCAATCATGTACACGAGAATATCCTGTTCGTACACGGCTTTTGCGCCTACTTTCTTAATCAGATAGCGCATTAAGATAATACCGAGTGCACCGGCAATCAGGACGGTACAGATAATTACGGTAGAGATGAGAAGGAAGGTACTTTCAAAGTACTCGGTCCATAGGGGGATACCGCCGATAACGGCGATTGCGGTACCGGCACAGATATAGCCGGTAGCCATAAAAACACCGATACGGTTTAATTTATCGAAGGAGAACATAACAATCCTCAGTAGTGAATCGGACAACAACCATTATACGCTCATTGATATCTTGTATGGAAGAATGAATGAATAAAACGGTGTATTTAATTTGCTGCCGGCTACAAGATAGGGAAAAAATACTTAAATCATATTTTTTGGATGAAAACATAAGCTCGGGAGACGGTATTAATGTCCTTAGAATACGGTTTACTTTTTTTTACTTTTTGTAATTGAACGAATTAATGAAGTTCCTGTGTTTCTTACTATGTGCGTACTTAAGGCAACGGGTTTTAATAAAGAAGCTCCTCCTGAAATATTGGCGCCCATGATAAGTTGGCCTACAACTTGGGGCGTTCCGGTAGAGAGACCGTAAATAAACAGTGAGGTAAAAATTAGGACGGTAGTGTCGGTGAAAGAAATATTGCCGGAGGTTTCTAAGTCGTATATGAAGTCGTCAAAGATGGAAAAGCCGGCGCTGCAAATGAGTATTATGCTCATAAGCTGCAGACCGATGGAAAAAAGCATTTTAAGGTAATTTACCGAGAGATCCCGTGTAAAAGACAATGCTCCGAATCCTAAAACAAAAATTCCGGCCACGCAGACGAAATAAGCGCTTACGTACATGACGGCGAATTTTACGATAATAAGCGACAATACTACGAATATTAAAACCACTTCCAGAATAATGGTGATTTCCATGATCGGACCGTGAGCTCCGGCTTTATTGATAAGAAGCCCCGCTATTTTAAAGGTTTTGTCGGCGCATTCTGAGATGCCAAGTTCCTGACTTTGGGAAAGCTTTATCATTGAGTCGATAATATCCGCGCCGATATCGGGGCCGTTTTGCAGCAAAAATTCAAAAATGCCGATGATGAGGAGCATTTTGACAAGTTCACCGAAAAAATTTTGAATGGTGCCGTCCTGAAAAATAAGTCTTATTCCCGAAAGTACGGCTGAAATCGCGCATAGGATCCAAAAAAGTCTGGTAGCTGCGCTTTTAAGCGGAACGGTTATCTGGTTTATTTTGGATAATACGCGGTTAACGGACAGATTCAAAACGCCTGAAGGATTGAGAAACATATTGCCAAGACCTCTTGCCGATTTTATGTTTTCCTCTTGAGTTTGGTATGAATAATTAAGGTTGTTATCGGCGGCAAATGCAGGGGAACCGAAAGTTAATACGGTCAATAAGGCCAGAATAAATATTTGAGGTAGGGTTTTATTAAATTTCATTAAATATCGCCGCCAAGTCCCTGTACTTTTGTATAGGGCGAAGCGGCGCCTCTTTGAGATCGCTAAAGTTTAATTTGCTCTTCGACGTTTTTACTTACAGTTTGTACGCCGGATTTAAAAGATACGGATAGGAGATTATTTTTTGATTAAATCATTAATTGACAGATCAAGATGCGGTGACCGGACTTGCGTATCAGTTTGCATGAAGTTTTCATAAGAGCTTTTGCCGGCAAGATCTTCGTTATTTTTAGCTGCCAGATCGTGACTTAGGAGTTTGACCATAGTTGAGGTTTGCAGATTTAAATCAACGAGAGAGCTTGATATTGAGGAGTTGATTTTGGATAGAGCATCAAGTGATGCGGCCCGTCCTGTCGAAGAGCGGGCCTCGAGATTTAATTTCTGCACTTCTCGAATTTGGTTTTTGAGTTTTTCCTGCATTAGCTCTGCGTTTTGATAAGATTTGGTGGCAAAATCAATTGCGGTGTTGTCAATAAGATGCAGTGTTTTTTTAAAGTTACATTTTCCCGATTGAATACAGCTGTTCCATGCGTCGGCTCGTTTAAAAGAAGCCAAATAGCGGTTGGCATCACCGAATTCCTGCCAGACCGAGGCGCTGGCGTGGAGAAGAGATAAAGAGTCTTCGTGCAATGACTGTAGATCTTGCCAAGCGCTCAGCATCGGCATTACCGAGTTCTGAGCTTCGAGTTTATAGGTATTGACAAGTTCTTGCAGTTGTTGGATTTGATGCGCGTTGTCCGTAGCCCATTGTTCCATTGCCGCTACTTTTTGTGAAATGCTTTCGCGTAAAGCTGAAGCGTCAAATACCATATAACTTGCATTCACTTTTAATGTTGAAAACATAACAAATAAGATTAAAATTTTTTTCAAAAAATTAGTGCAGATAGTCATAAGCCGTATATTCTCCAGAAAATTCAATGTCTTTAGTTACGGTTAGGTTAAAGCGAAATCCCGGTTTTACCTTGAGAGTCGGGGAGAGGTTCAGATGCCGTTCAATGACCTGACTCATGGTTCGTCCGAGAATTTCTCCCATGGATTGGGATAAAGCCGCTTGCGGAGTGATTTTGCCGTCGGAGTCATATCCCGTATCGGTACTTAGCGTTACCGCTGTAGTGATCCCGCCTAAAAAAACGGAATAAGAAATCAGTTTGAGCCAATGATTGTCCACATCTGCTTCAAAGCCCGAATAGCCGTCAGGTCCCGATCCCGGCATAACGCTTAAATTTAAGCTTTTGCCGTCGGGAAAAATTAATCGGTTAAAACCGAGCATTACGCGGCTTTGACCGAATTGCGGGTTTGAACCGTATTGACCTATAAGTTTTGATCCTTTGGGAATTAATATATTATTGCCAAAAGGACTGTCTAAAACGTCGGCTGTGATCTGGGCACTTATCTGTCCCGGCAGTTCCGAGTTGATACCTGTAAGCAATACGGCAGGGATGACGCTTCCCTGTTTCAGGACAAAGGGGTTTGAAACGCTTTCAACTTGGTGCGCAAGTTTGAAATCATCATTTTTAAGATATTCATAGTCACTTAGAGTACCGGAAGTCGTTTCGGAGTTTGTAGGAAGGTTTTCCAAAGATTCCCTGGCCCGCTTAAGCTCGTTAACTTGATCTGGTGTAAGGTATTGGTAACCGTTTGAGGAGTGATCGGTAGTATTTACGAGATTGGGGGAAAATTTAAGATTGACTTTGGTGGGAGCGCTCAAGGCCTTTTCAAAGTCCGACGATCTTTTTTCCTTAATTTTATCGGGAGCGGGATTACTAATGACGGGCTGCGGATTGTTTTCAAAGCGCAGATATTCCTCGTAGTCTTTTTGAAAATCCCCGTCTCTATTCTTCTCAGTATTTTCTTGATCCTCTGATGTTGCCATAGAGTCAAAAGATAAAGTTTTGTCATCTGTCACGGTGTTCTTTTTATTGATAAGTGACTGCCTTTCCATTTTGGCAATTTGATTGGCGGCTATAACCAGATCACTTTTTGCAGCGGTTTTTGCTGTGTGGTGATTGTTTTGTTCATTGCGGCTTTCAATTGCGAAGTTTGCAAGGATCAATATCGTTATTGTGATAAGCAGCAAAATGAGAAGCGGGGTTTTCCCGACTCGCCCTTTTTTTACTTCTGAATTAAATTTTGGCATTTATTTTTCCTCAATGGTGAAGGCGGAAATCGGTTGCAGTGAACCCTGTTTTTTGGCGTAGGCTCGATTTAAAGTGAAATCAGGAGCTTTGACGCTTACAAGAAAGATATTTTCTTTAAACGTCACCAGTTCGAGCCGTAATGAAATTCCGGAACAGAATTCGCTTCCTGAGCAAACGGAGGCACCTTTTTGTAATAAGGCTGCAGAAAATTTTCTGTTCAGATTGTCGTCAAAACCTACAATACTGAAATTGTCTTTACCAAAAGAAAGCTTGTGCTTTAAAACCTTTGCAAAATCATCAAAGGCTTCGGCGTAATCGGATGCGGCAAATACATTGACATCACTTTCATTTTTTACGGAAAAGGCCGTACTTTTCAGGTGGGTACAGGAAGTCAGCAAGATTAACGCTGCAATTATTATTTTTATTTTTAACACGTCATTTATCCTTATAAATGATATCAACGGTAAGAGCGTCATCGTTTTCGCCTAAAATAAGTCTTGCCCGTTCAATTACTCCGTCTACTATGTAGCGGTTTTTAACAACGCGGTAGTTGGCAATTTGCAGATCGTCTTCTGAAAAAAAGTTTATTTTATTGACTATAACAAGTGCCGGTAACGGGGCATAAACGGCTTTTTCCGGAAATTCTATATAGGTTTTTTGTCCGTCATGATAGATTCGAGTCGGTTTGATTTTGTCATTCCCTTCAATCTCGTAATTAAAGTTAAGATCGTTAATATTGACACCTGTTCCGGCAATGACATTGCGTTCTTCATCTTTTTGTTTTCTTTCTTTTATTTTGTTTAATTTGGACAAAGTATCTTCAGGATAAATAAAACGTATTTGCGGCATAAAATCGGAAATCGAGGATTTAAGCCGTAGATGGTAGGTGCGTTTGTCGGTCGTGATGATCATTGAAGTTCTAAGTGCGTTATCAAGAGGTTTGACGACAAGGTGCTGCACTTCGTTATCGCCGGATCCGGATACGGCAGAGTCAACAAGCCAGCGCGCAGCGTCGCCTATTTGTACCGTATTGACTTTTTCTCCTTTTTCCAAAGCGATATCGCAAAGCTCCAGCACGGCACACACAACGGTAGGTCTTGATGTGCCGAAAGTAAAAACAATTTCACCGGGTTTAGCTACGCTGCCTTGTAAACCCTGTCCGTCTACTCCGATCCGGTCCGCTTTGTGTAAATCTTCAAGAACCTTTAAATCATCATCGGTTAAAAAATCGTCGCCGTTGCGCTCCGTGAAATAATCGTCATAGGCACTGTCTGCCATGACGATATTAACGCAAACGGCAAGTGCGCTCACAAGTAAAGCGAATTTGGTCAATTTATTCATAAATTTTCGTCACAATTCCCGTGTTTGCCAACAAGGGTAACAGACGCCTCCTCGTATTTTGTTAGTGGTTAATTACCGCGCTTACGGCAAAATCTTCTACAAAAACCTGCAGGGGATTTAGCAATAAAACGTCAGGATCACTGATTGCTTGTGTGCGTATTGAATAGGCCAGGATTGCCCGGAACATTTGTTTTTGAGATGATGAAAATTCCCCGGAATGTTCTTCGGTCCAGTCAATCTGAATGCGCTGGTGTTCTTGCGCAATAACATTATTTATAGTGACGCTGACGCAGCCTTCTTGTTGCTTGATAAAAGGATTTTCGTTGTTGTAAAAATCATTTAGTTTTTGCAGTGCTGCAGATCCTTCTTTTACGTAAGCATAGGTTTCCAAGATGAAATCTCGTTGTACTTTACTGTCTGAAGTAACGCTGCGGAGATTTTTAATGAAATTGCTCAAGGTCGCGGCAATCGCTTCGTCGGGAATTTTTTGGCTTAAATCGACGCGCCCTTTGGCCATTACCACTCCGTGGGTGTCAACTGTAACAAGATAGGGAATGATCTGACTTTGCGAACTTTTTACTATATAAGCGCCAAGGCACAGAAAACCGAAGGCTGTACCGATTAAAGCCGTGATTACAAGACTTAATCTCTGTTTTAATTCGGATAGCGCCAGATTGTATTTTTCATTGCCGTATACGAGAGGTTTTTTAACTTTAATTTTAGCCGGCATGTTTTTTATATCTCCTGGTGTTTGTAAAAATTGCGTCCGAAAACGGCAAATAACTCATTCACGTGTTTTTTTATGTGATCGCCGCTAAAAGACAAAAGTCTAAGTTCGTCCTCCGTAAGCATCAGATTAAAAAAAGCGGCTTGTTGTCCTTTAAGTAACAGATAGTCCTTTTTGGGGATAGCGTCAGAGAGCCTTGTTATCTGTTCGTCGTTAAGACCGGTCTGTTTGTAGATGGGCTTTAAGACATCTCCTTTAGCATCGTAATTGGGTAAATAAATACGGGTTTTTACACACTCAAGGAAAGTCTCAAACAGGGAGCTTTTGGCAATATCGGTAATAGATTGCGTGGCAAGGATAACGATAACGTTGTGTTTTCTTAATGTTTTAAACCACTTTAAAAGTTCTGAGGCAAAGATTTCGTCTTTTAGCATCAGCCAGGCCTCATCAAGAATAATGGCTCGAGGCTCTCCTGAAAAGCAGTCTGCTATAAGTTTGAAAATGTGTTTTAAAACAGGTAAGGAAAAACTTTTGGGGGCTTCAAATAAATCTGAGCATTCAAAGACCGTAAGATCCGAGTCAAAACCGCAATTTTCGGTACCGTCAAGCAGATTGTTTTCATTACTTATAACGGTATAGGGGGCTATTGCCTGTTTTAGACTTTTGGATAAAAGCAGCAGATGCAGATCGGTCAAGGATCGTTGAGAATTGTCTCTTTTTGACAGAATTTTTAAACCGTCGGTTATTTCTTCGCGATCCGTTAATGAAAGCGTATATCCCGACATTCTGCACAAAAGTTCTATAAAGCTTTGCGCATAAGTGAAATCGGCGCTGTTTTCCAGGGAATAAAGCGGACAAAAAGCACTTTTTAAATTGGAAAATTCAATATGTGATCCGGCAAGGGCTTTTGTTAGGGCGTAAAAGGAATAACCCTTGTCAAAGGCGAAGATCTTCATGTTTTTATAGCGCATCAGATTTAATATAAGCTCTCCGAGCAGCACGGATTTTCCGGCACCGGGCGGACCTACTACGACGGTATTGCCCAGATCTTTTTGATGTAAGTTCAAAAAAAATCTGCTGTGTCCTTCACTTTTAACTTGCATGAGCGGAGATGCGTGTTCTCCGTATAAAGGATTGGGGGAAAAACGTTCACCGTTCCACGGGGTGGAAAGAGGGATTAAATCCGTAAAAACCGTACCCGAAACAATCGGCCGGCGTACGTTTTCAAAACAGTGACCCGGAAGAGAGCCAAGATAGCTTTCAACTGCATTTACGGTTTCGACTCGTGCGGCAAATCCTAAATCTTCTACTGTTTTTACGGCAAGGGAAGCTTTGTCTTGCAGCGAATCAAGGTTTTCGTCCATGATAATAAGTACTGAAGTATAGGCACCGAAAATTTCCTCGTTACCTTCAAAGGCAAATTTAGCCTCATCGATTTCCGAAACTTTTTCTACGGCATACTCGTTTACCCTAGAGCTTTGTTGATTGAAAATTTGTGACAAAATGCCGCGAGACTTCTGGCTCCACAGTCGGCGGTATTTTTCAAGCATCAGATGCGATTGCATTTGATCGAAGGCAAGAAAACGCGTGTTAAAACGATAAGGAAAGGGGAGCAGCGCAAGGGAGTTTAATATTCCTAAATAAGCGGTTTGCGGGAAACCGTCAATGGCAATGCATGCGATATGTTTTTCCCCGATGCATGGGGTAAATCCCGATTTAAAATCTTTGGTGGACAGTAGTGCGTCAAGATAACAGCTGTGGCGCGGCACGGCTATATCATGATTTTTACCGGTGATACAAGAATGAATGAAGCTAAGGCTCTCATTTAGGGTAAAGTTCAGGTTTTTACGAGAGGCAAGCGCTTTTATCTTAATGACTAAAGACAAAGTGTCGGTAATAGATTTGCAATCGTTTTTGAATTTCTCGATAAGATCGGAAGTTTCTTGTTTGGCATCTTTAGTTTTCGCACCGTCACTTAGTACCAATTTTTCCAATTTGCGGCGGGAAACCGAGGTGCCTAAAAAGGTTAAAGTTAAGAAAAAGCGACTTTCAAAACTTTTTTCGGTCTTAAATTTTTGTGAGCGGCCGTTTTCCAAATCTTGTATTGTTTGATTACAAGATGCCGACTTGGGCGCGTAAAATCCGTCATTTATTCTGCAGACGTCAAAATGGACCGCCCAATTGTCGCCTAGTTTTAAGAAAGCTTTTTGAACTACATCCTCAAAATGAGACAGGGCAGAAAGATCCTGTTGGGATTGATCTTCGGGAAACAGCTCATAAAAAGCACACAGCCCGCCTGATTTTAAAACGATGATGTTCTCTTCCGCCAATGTGGCATAGTCAAGTAAATCACAAAATGCAGGAGCGGTGGATTTTCTTGAAAAGGTGCGAGTAAACACCCAAGCAAAGGGAAGAATTGACAAAATTGCCAAGATTGAAAGAATTAACGCAGTATAAAAAAGCAAATCAGTAGACATGGTTTATTTCTTTTTCCAGCCGCCGTTGTTTAAATTTCGCCCTTGGGCAAGATAAAAAGCCGCATATTTTAATTGCTTTAAGTAAACCTTACTTAGCATCAGATCGTGCTCTGACATGATTCGAAGCAAGTAGAATCCGCAGATAAACAAGCAGCCTGACATAAGACTTACGAGAATATCGGCTGAACTTAATACAAGCGCGATGCATATTAGAATCAAAAACATGCACAGACTACGTTCGCAGCCTAAAAACGTTTGTTTCTGAATTAGAGCTTTATAGATCTGATGCCGGTTCATGCTTATATGTAATTAATTGTTATATCGTTAAATTTTGTAAAACTGATGTCTTGGTTAACAATGTGAGCGTTTTTATAAACATTGTCATTGGCAGCGATGACGGCTCCGTTAAAGAAGCGGGTCATAAGAGAATTGGCTCCGACGAGTAAGGTCATTACCAGAACGATATAAATAAGGGAGCGCATAAATTTGTTGATTTCTCCGCCTGCAAGGATGAGTGTGGCTCCGCAGCTGACGATACCGATAAGAGAAATGCTAAAAGCTACTGGTCCTGTTAGTGATTGTTGTAGCGTTCTAAGCCAGCTTTCGTATGGTAACGATCCTCCTTGCGTATCAGAGGCATAAGCAGCATTAGCGCTTAAAGCAACTAACAGAATTGTATAGATAATATTTTTCTTCATAGAAAAGTCTCCAGGTGAAAGTTAAATTAATTATTTGTTATTAAAAACATGTTTTATATGGAAAATTCCATCGCTAAACCCGGTTACCTGTGCAATCGTACTTATGTGCCGTAACGGAGTTCGTCTTAGTTGAACTATTAAATCAATAGCTTCGGCAAGTGTCGGTTCAATTAAGCGTGGAGCGTGCTCATGTCTTGAAATGAGTAAGGTAAGCCTTTTTAATGCTTGCTCTATCGAGCCTGCGTGAAGCGTGGTGAAACCACCGCTATGTCCGGTTGAAAATGCATCTATCAAATCTAACGCTTCACAGCCGCGCACTTCTCCTACAATAAGACGATCAGGACGCAGACGTAGGGCTGATTTCAGTAAGACGGACATGTCCGAGGTTTGAGATGTAAATAGAGCGACTTTATTTTTTACTTTTATGTTTAATTCTTTGGTGTCTTCAATTGATATGACACGATCTTGCGGACAAATATGTGACAGTTCATTTAAAAGTGCATTAATTAAAGTAGTTTTACCACATCCGGTACTGCCGGATACAATTATCGTACGCCGTTTTGCAATTGCCTCTTTTAAAAATTCTCATATCCATGTCCTTAAGCATATGAAAAAT
>NZ_GL830996.1 GCF_000188195.1 Succinatimonas hippei YIT 12066 | reverse complement strand
TTTGCATACCCAAACCCAAATTTTGAGTTCGTCCGGTTACACAAGCTACTATCTCCGACGTGCAAAGGTCTTTCACCAAAGATGCATAACACCATTGTCCATCTGCTGTAGATAAATAAGTTACATCGCTGACAAGCTTTTGTCCCGGTTTATCTGCGTGGAATTCTCGGTCTAACAGATTTCCCGGCAGCTCTTGGCGCCGTGCCTGCTTAACCTCGCAGAAGTAATTGCGTTTCTTGCGAATTACTGCATTGAGCTTATAAAGTTTCATAATTCGCGCAACACGTTTGTGATTAACATGCAGACCTTGTCGTCGAAGTTCTCCGGTCATGCGATCGATTCCGTAACAACCTTTGTGTTTGCTTTGGATCGTTCGCATCTTTTCAGCTAAATTTCGATCGTTTGCTTCCTTCTTTGAAGGCTTTAACGACTTGTAGACTGAACTTCGATTTACTTGCAAGATAGCGCATGCTCTACGGAGGCTAATCTTTCCTTGAGCTGCTTTCTTTGCTGCCTGAATTCTTTTTTTT
>NZ_GL830995.1 GCF_000188195.1 Succinatimonas hippei YIT 12066 | reverse complement strand
TCCTAAATTTACAGTCTAGGTAAAATCATCTTTAGATTTCTTTAAGCAGATCGCTGCCGTGCGGTTTGAGCGCCTCTTTTCTGCGATTAACTTCAGTCAGTTCAGTGTCATAGTAGGAATGCGGATATTTAACCTTGAACAAATCCAAGCATTCACGCTGCTTTTTAGACAGCGGATTGATCACATGCTCGTGGGTATTGCTGAAGTAATAATCTTTAATTCCCCTCAGCTCGTCTATTATGCCGCTTAAGGAATGATGCGGTATTTCCGTCTCTGCTTTCTTAGCCGCTTCAAGTCGTTGGTATAAGAAAGAATAAAGTGTCAGAGCAATAAATTCGATAAAACATTTTCCGCATAAAGAATCCTCAGAGCTGACGCGAAAGCGCTTAAGCTGCATGCGGGTTTTAAGTGTAGCGAAAGTGTCTTCGATGCACTTGCGTCGGGCATAGGCACGATAGGCGACATCGGCATATTTAATATTGTCGGAAACGGTAAGACAGATACCGGCGTTTTTGATAAAAGAGTTATAGACGGCGGTATCAAGGATTGGCTCATGATTATCGTTAAGAATTAACTTCCGGCTGTCTTTATCAGTAAGGTAATTGGCATAAAGAAAAGCTTGCTCTTCGGCTGTTAAGATTTTCTTTTGCATGAAGAGCTCTTTCACTTCTTTAAGCCGGCGCTGATAATGGTCGATTTGTGCTCCCGAAGCCTCGTGATGATAAAAGACATGGACATAAGCCTTGTGTTTACCGCCTTCAACGGCCGTTTGCTCTTTACAGGTATAGACGTTTTGTCCGCAGCGCAGGTCAAAAAGGTTGTCACGGCTGAAAGCTAACATAGCTTCGTCAATATATTTTTGAAAGCCGGTGCATTTTTCGTACGGCACGCACATCAGAAAATGATAGCCCTTATCTGCAATCACGGCCATATTGGCGGCACTGAAGAAACCTCTGTCGGCAACGGCAACGAAAGAATGCACGCCGAGGTTAAGCAGCAGTTCGAAAGTTCTGACGCATTCGGACACGTCGGGTATCGAGCCGTTGAAGTACTGATAATATAAAGGACGGGAGCTGTCTTCATCCGTTATCATCATGACATTGATTTGCGGCAGTGCTTCTTCCTGCTTATTGCGTCCGTATTCGGCGTCGCTGAGTTTGGCGTAAGTACTGACCGAGGTGGAATCAAGCGCCCACATTCTTCTTTTGGATAACAAGCGTCTTTTAGTCAAAGCCGTCAGATAGGATTTGAAAAACAGCTGTACCTTTTCAGGAGTAATTGCAGCTAAAAGACGGGTCAAAGCCGCAGGATACAGCTCTTCCGCCGCTGTGGGCAAACGGCAGCCGCGGGCAAAAAGACCGAGTCTTGCCAGTTTGGCGTCCGGCTCCATCACCATATAGTAAGCCGCAGCAAGCAGCTGCTTATAATGCTCCCCGAATACTTCTTTTAGACAATTAGGCAGTACGTCACGTTTTAATAACTCATCAAGCACTGCTGACATACCGATGCTCACGCAGGTGATACGCGGAGCTGCGTAAAGCTCTTCGTTAGAATCGAGCGGAGTAAACACCAGTTTGTATTTACCGGAGGCAGCCGCTGCTTCATCAACGACACGAGCTACGGAAAACTTATTAAGCTGCGGATGGGTAAGGCAAAAATCGGATGAAAACTTGATAATGCCGACGCCTTCGCTGTTATCAATACGGCCGACGGTTTTGGTATGGGTTTTGACTGCGGTCTTACCGGAGCCTGACTTTTTATCCTGCCAGGCATTACGGTACATGCGGGCGTAAGTGTAATTGCCGGACTTGACGAAATAGAGATTGGGCAGTTCAGGAGCTTTAAGCATAAATATCATCTTCTATGTATATTATTTTACCTAGAAAGATAGAAAAAATCAAGCTCCAATAATAAAAAAACTATTTAAAAACAATGAAATTAAACCGGACAAGAAAAATAAAAAATCCGATTTTTACCTAAACTGTAAATTTCAGGT
>NZ_GL830994.1 GCF_000188195.1 Succinatimonas hippei YIT 12066 | reverse complement strand
TTGTTTTTAAGGCAAATTATCCTTGAATAACCAAGGAGTTTTACATGACTGTCCGCCGCCCGCACCGCAGAGTTGATTTAACCGCAGATCCCCGCTTCAACAGTAATGCCTTTGATGCCGCCGCTTTGTTCGGCAGTCAATGCGCCGTTTCCTCCCAAGCTCTTGACACCACCGGATTGGTTGCGGGCATGTTCGATTATTTAGGTCTTGAAGAGCTTATTGATACATATATCGGCAAAGCAGGCTCACACGTTAAAGTAAATTGCGGAGCCGTTACCAAGGCGTTGGTGATGCAGCTGTTAAGCGTACCGTATCAGACCTTATCCGGTACAGTGGAATTCTATAAGCGCCGTCCTTTATGTGCATTGCTCAATCAGGACATTATGCCTGAAGATTTAAACCGGCATGTGTTAAGCCGTTATTTGGATGAAGTGTATGAGCTTGGGGCGGAGAAATTGTTTGTACTGTGTGCCCGAAAGGCGGCACGCAAACTTGATTTGAAAATAAGCGAAGCGCACATTGATTCAACCTCCTTTCACTATGACGGCAGTGAAAAAGATGAGGAAGAATGCAGTTTGCGTATTGCTGCGGGACATTCCCGTGACCACAGACCGGATTTGCCGCAGGTTATTTCCTTAATGATAAGTGACGGCGGCAGCAAACTGCCTTTATATCAAAGAGCGGTAAGCGGCAATACGCATGACAACAAATCCTTTTGGGAAACGTTGACGCAGGCATGGCCGTTAATCATAGAGCAGTTTAAAGACTTGAAATATCTTGTCGGCGACAGTGCATTATATTCGGAAGAAAACTTCATCAAAGCCTATGAGAACAACATCAAAATCGTTACCCGGGTACCTGACGGCACTAATCTTGCCAAAAAGTGCTTTGCTCAAGCATTAAACGCAGCCGGAGCAATGACGGACATCAATCCTGAAGCTCCTGACGGAGTTAAATGCATGTGGTGTGAAGACGCCGTAGTCGGAGGACAAAACATCAGGCTTTTGCTTATCGACAACCGCAATCTTAAAGAGCAAAAGACCGCCGCGGTACAACGCAGGGCACAAAAAGAATACGAAAAGCTGACGCAAAAACTTAAGAAACTGTCCACTGACCCGTGTCAATGCCGTAAAGACGCGGAAAAAGCCGTAGAGAAACTGCTTAAAAGCTGCAAATTATGCGTCCTATCCGGCATCGGATACGAAGAGGTATACAAACATACCTCCCGCGGACGCCCCCATAAAGGAGAGCCGGCTCCGACCGTACTGGCCTGTGTAAAGGTTACGGGGAAGGTAATGATAAATGAAAATGCGGTAAAAGCAGCAATCGCTCAGGAAACCTTATACCTGATTGCTACCAATGATACTAAGCGGGAATGGACGCCTGCCGAATTGCTCGGCACCTATAAACGACAAAGCGTTATTGAGAGGCATTGGCGTCTGCTTAAAGATCCGACGCTGTTTCTCGACGCTCTTTACCTTAAGACACCGCACCGCATTACGGCTCTGCTGTGGGTGATGTCTACAGCGTTATTGGTTTATTCATGCCTTGAATACCGGGTACGCAGGGTAATGGCATCCAAGCAGTTGACCATCCCCGATCCTGAACATAAAAAAGAACAGAATCAGCCGACGCTTAAGCGTTTATTTAAATATATGGAGAACAACAATCTGAGTCTTAATTATGTTGCCCTTACCGGCAGGCTGCATGTATCGGGATTGACGCAGCCTTTGATGCAGCTTTTGGCGGCTTTGGGGATTGAGATAGCGAAATATTACAGTCCGCTGCAATATGAGCCTTATCTTGATCCG
>NZ_GL830993.1 GCF_000188195.1 Succinatimonas hippei YIT 12066 | reverse complement strand
GAGAATCACGGATTGAATTAATTTTTTCCATTGCTGCTTCTTTATTAACAGCGCTAAGTTCCATTTGCAATTGCGCAAAGATCAATTGAATACTGGCATTAGAGCTTAATAAAGAACCTGAATTAATCTCTTTAACGTTATTTAAATTTACACCTTGAACCATTTTTCTTGTCCCCCAAAATTAGCGGCCAGTAACAATTGAAGATAGTACATCAGAAGCTTTGGATATTGCAGAACTTGCTCCTTGAGTATAAGAATTATACTGACCCATATAATCCTGAATAAACACCATCTGCTGCTGAATGTCAGATCCTGTTTCTTCTTGAATTGACTCAAGTTGAGCTATGATAGTATCAATTCTTTCAGTCTTAAGCTTATCTCCTGACGGCATTTCCAAACCATATTGCTCACAAACAGATGAAAGAGTAAGCATTGCAACGCGACCTTCCAAGTTCTTTATAGCTTCGTTCCACTCTTTCTCATTTTGTCTTGCAGACACGCCATAATCAGCATAGTCTATTTTTTGTGATTTAAAATAATTTTCCATATCCGCGGGCATCATTGTAGACTCATACTCTCCGCGTGCATTTTTCGCATTTTCTTGTGCTTGCTTTTTCCCTGCATCAAATGCTTCTACTGAGCCGGCCATGTTAATCTTTTGTGCATCCGTTAAATCGTTTCCCAAAAGTTGAGAAAATACCAGATACGAACCTCCTTTTGCTCCTAAAGCAGCTTGATCTCTAAGCTCTTTTGCCGAAGAAAGAAACTCATTTGTTTGTTGAATTTCTGCGTCAATATCTTCGACATTTAAATTACCGACCTTATCAATATCAAGCTCATCATCTCCCATAAGTGACTTAATATCACGTAATGAGTTAATAGCATCAGTTAAGCGCTTTGATTCTTCCTGTTGTTCTCTAATATACTTAATTTTATCTAAAGCAGCCTCTTTATTAGCAATACCAAGTTCAATTTGCAGCTGCGCAAATATAAATTGAATACTTCCTGAATTCAGTCCACCTGCAACTGCTGAACTGATAGGAGAAGAACCTCCGACTGCCTCAACATTACTCATGATCCATTACCTCTTAAATTATTGTTAAAAGTCTTGAGATTTTTTTACCTTAAAATCATCAAGCTCCTGATCTGCTAAATATTCTTCATATCTTTTTTCTTGAAATTGCCAAATTTCCCGATGCTTTTCAAGCTTAGCCAGGTCTTTTTGTACTGAATTTACGACCTGTACGGCTTTTTCATATGCTTTTTGCGCATTTTCAAGATCTTTTGCAAGCTGTTCAATTTCCGATTGAAGATCAAACTCCTTGATATTTAAAGAAACCAGTTCATGATTAAATTTTGAAATCTCCTCCTGTTTCTTTACCTTACCGATTAATTCGTCATATCGACGGTTGATTTCCTCTTTCTTCCAAACTTTATAATCAGAAAGCTCTTGTTCTTTTCGCTTTAAGCTTAAACGCGCCTCTTCTAAACGTGAGATGCTTAATCTTAATGCGTTCTGCGCCTCATCTACTCGCCTCTCGCGCAACGAAACTAAAGAAGACAACGGATAAGCACGCATCAATTAGTCCTCATTTTGTCTATAAAACGAAGTACTTCAGCGACTTGAACAAGCAAATCAGACGGAACATATTGTTCTTCTGAGCCTTCGGCAAACAGCGCTCTGGCTAGAGGAGGCTGGCGCATAATAGGAATATGCTCTTCTTTTGCAATTGCTATCATGCGCCTGGCTAAATCACCCTGGCCTTTAGCTAAAATAACCGGTAATTTTGTTCTTCCTTCTTCATAGTCAATTGCAACGGCATAATGCGTAGGATTGGTTATAAGGACTTTAGCCTTACGGGTATTGGCTAAAGTTGATTGATTCGCCATTTCCTGATGCAACTGACGACGTTTTGATTTTATCTGGGGGTCGCCTTCCATTTCCTTATATTCCTGTTTAACCTCATCAGGCGACATCATGTGATCTTTGGTGTATTTGAACTTGGTATAAACAAAGTCAATTGCGGCAAGGATTGAAAAAGCGACAATGGCATATATTGCTAAATCTTTTAATAAAACTGCACTAAGTTCCCATACTGAGCCGATGTTTGAATTCTGAATCTTAAAAAACTCACGAAACGAATTTTTTGCTGCCATGTAAACAGCTACGCTCAATACCGTGACCTTAATAATATTTTTTATAAATTCAATAAGATTTTTAACTGAAAAGACCTGTTTAAACCATTTTGCAGGAGATAAATTTTCTAACTTCGGAATAGCACCTTTGGGTGCAAAAAGAAATCCGGTTTGCGATAAAAGAGCAACTAACGCAGCGCATAAAACAGCAGCGACAATCGGTAAAACAATACCTATTGAACAATCGATTACTGCAGCTCCAATCAATCTTAAAGCCTCATCATAGGGCATAGTAATTGAGTTTGAGAAAACATAATCAGTTGTAGATAAGAGCTTTTTAAAAATATTATCGGCATTTGCAATAAAAAAGAAGACAACTGCAATAACGGTGGCGGCTGAAACAACCTCCTGACTTTTGGCAATATCGCCCTGCTCTCTTGCATCCCTTAGACGTTTGTCTGTGGGTTGTTCAGTCTTTTCACCGCTCATGGTAATATTCCTTTATTGTTTGTAATAATATTTTACACTACAAAAAATAAATTTCCATAAATCTATAAAATTTTTTGACGTTCATCACTAATTAAAACAGATACTGCATAAATCATTAACATCAATTAAGACAGCATATTTAAAGTATTGCAAATTCCGATCATTAAAAACAAAAAATCCTCGTGTTAAAAGTAAAAACGAAGAGAAAACATATTGATACAGCTGTAAAAAATATTGATATTAAAACTTCGTCTTTCATTACACCGCTGATGCTTTTTCCTAAAACTCTAGCAGCAGTACTTATTTACAAATTTTGCGTTCTGATTAATGTTATGAAACTTTGTTTTAGACTTGAAATTAGTCGCTTAAATCACCAAGTTTTTTTAATAATTGAAAATTTTTCTTTTAAGAAAAGATAAATTTCATTAATAAAAACAAACCTTTTCTTAATACTAAGTCTCATTTAGCCCAACGCATTTATATAATTAAACATTATCGATAAACAGCTTATTTTTGTAAATTTTGTGACTACGTTCAATATTAATTTATGTATTTATTTTTAATCTACATTTATTATAGTATTTAATTACATATAAATTTATATATAAATAAGGTTTATAAAATGTACGTACAAATCCGAAAAGCAGGCAAATACGAATACATTTATGTGGTTGAGGCTTATCGTAAAAGCAACGGAAAAATTGCCCATCGAACTATAGATAAAATCGGACGCTACGATAAACTTAAAGAATTAAACCCTAATTTTCTTGAAGAACTTAAAGCCAGCGTAAAAGAACAAAGTGAAAGCATAAAAGTAAACATACAACACAACGCTGTAGAAAATTTTATTAAACATAACAAAAAGGTCAAAAACAGCACTCCGGATTCTCCTGAATTTGCCGGATTTCCGCTTTTTAATTATGCCAACTCCGTTATTTTCATGATTTGGAAAAACATTTTAAAGCTTGAATATCGCTTAAAATATCTGCAAAAACAATATCATCCCGATTGTGATGCCAATACGTCAGATCTGCTTTTCCATCGAATTCTTGAAAAAATTCTGCACAAGTACATTAAGCCAAGCTCAAAGACAATCTATTTTATTGGTGATGTCTATGATCCTTATGAAGAACTACTAGAATATAAAAAAGTTAATTCTTTACTTAATGAAGAAATTAACGATATTTTAAATTTTCTAATTAAGATTTTTGCCAAAGAAGCAAATTTACCCTGGATTGAAGATCTGGAAATATTATCTGCTAACGCTGATCTTAAAAACCGCTTAAATAAAATATTAACCGAACATCCTGAACATCAGTTATCCGCAAAAGAAATCAATACTCTTACCAACAATTTGCAAAAAGCCCATAGTATTAAGCTTGACGTGCTTGAAGTGCTGATAAGTAAAATCATTTTGAAAATTATTTTAAAACGTCTTAATGAAGAGCAGATTTTTGTAAGCGAAAGTGATATTGAAAACGCCTTAGGCTCTGCCTTATTAGTACCGTGTTTAAATGAAAGCGGAAAAAATAAAATTCTCTATATCAAGGTGTTTTCTGAAAACAATAAATTATTAAACAGTATATTGACGGTTTTTGGTTTAAAACCGCTTTTAAACTGTCAGGTAAAATCAGAACTAAGCCGTCGGCTGAAAATGCGTTTTAATAATGACAGTGATGTTTTATCGCAAAAATTACTTGATTTTTATTCTTAAAAAGCATCTTATGATGCTAAATAATCAAGTTTTTGCCTAAGATAAAAATTAAATGAACGGTGAACATTAATTTTTCATGGTATGGACTGGTCTATGCTTTAGGTTTTATTTTATTTTTAATAAAACAAAATCCTAAAAATGATGACAACTCCTTTTACTACAGACTCTATATAAGTATATATGCAGCCATTGGCGCGATCGTCGGCGGAAGACTTTTCTACATCGTTTGTTATGAGCCTGATTACTATATTCACCATCTTTTAGAGTGCTTTCAAATCTACAAAGGCGGAATGTCTTTTCACGGGGGACTAATAGGATTATCCGCATCTGTCTTTTTAGCTGACAAAAAAAACTTCTGGAATAATCTTGATAAGGCGGCATTAATTGCAATCGTTGTTTTACCTATAGGTCGAATCATAAATTTTATAAACGGCGAATTATGGGGAACGCCAACAGCTCATCCGTGGGGAGTTGTGTTCCTAGGAGCTGACTTTCAGCCTCGCCATCCCGTACAAATTTATGAAGCTGTCTTTGAAGGTCCCTTTGCCGCTCTTGTTATTTATGCGTTAAAAAATAAATTGTCAAAATCCGGCGATATCGCATGCGCATACGGTATTTTTTATGCCTTAGCACGATTTATTACAGAGTTTTTTAGAGAGCCGGATATCCCTGTAGGTTATATATTTACGTTTTTCTCATTAGGCCAAATTTTATGCTTTATCCAATTAATCGTCATATCTATAATTTTTAAATATAAAAGGACAAGACAAAAAGCTATCTGCCGAAAATCTGATTAAGAACGCTAAAACTTTCCTGCATGTAATTAAACAGGTCTTCGCTGTGATCCAAAAACGGCGACAAATAAAAAATAATTAAAAAGGCACAAACACCGCTTTTAATCGGCATTGACAAAATAAAGACATTAAGCTGCGGTGCAAAACGATTGATAAGACCTAAAGCGATATCGCATAACAAAGCTACCAAAATAAAAGGAGCACACACCAGCACTGTTTGTTCCATCATCCAATTAAGACTTTGCGCTGAAAAAATTGCGGTATTTGAAGACAACAACGCCGGTAAGAATTCAGTGGGAGGCCATGCTATAAAAGTCGTATAAAAAATATTTAAAAACGCTAAAAACGCTCCGGACGCGAAAAACAAAGTGACCATCGCAAGAAATAAAACTGAGCCCAAAGGAGACGATTCCGCCCCTGATAAAATATCGGCACTTTGTGCCATTGAGGCACCGCGCTGGTTATCGATAATCACGCCAGCAGACAACGCGACGTAAAAAATCAACGAACATAGCCAGGCAAAAATAATTCCTATAAGAATTTCTTTTAACACAATGATAATAAAGCCAAAGAAATCTCCAACGGCAGAAAAAGACAAAGGCTCAATGATAGTGAGCATAAACGGGTGCAGCGGAATATACAAAGCAACGGTTATCGGCATTTTAACGGCAACTGAAACCTGAGGTCCGAAAAAAGGAACCATGGCAATAAAGACGCCGATACGAATAGAACCTAAAATAAATGCTGATAAGTGAAGAGAAAAGGCATCTGTACTAAATAAATCAAGCAGTGCATTCATAACTTATTGCAGCATAAAGAAATGATCAAATATATTCTGGCTGAATCTTAACAATTCATTACTAAACCAGCCGGCAGTCAAAAACAAAGTAATGCACACTGCAATAAGCTTAATTCCAAAAGATAAAGTCTGTTCTTGCAGCTGCGTAATTGCTTGAATTAAAGACAATAAAACACCTACTACTGACGCTACCAAGATAGGAGGAAGCGATAAAATCAGCACCAAATAAAAGCACTGCGAAATAATATCAACGACTTCAGCATCCATAGCGCTTTCCCATTTAAAATCTTTTATTCGTGCCGAAATATGAATTCAACAACATTTGTCTATTAAATAAGCACCTTACTTAATACTATATCTTGCAGTATAGCACATCAATATCTGTTGATAGAATTGTTGCTCTTTATAGAAAAACACCTGTTTTAAAAGTTTAAAATTAGATTGTTGTCATACAATTTACACTACAATATTTAATATAATAAATCTGAAGAAATTCGGAGGCCAGACGTATGAAAGTTGAAGAAAAATCGTATCACGGACAAAATACCCCTTCCGAAGTAAAAGAAAAATCTCATGCTTCGTCTGAAGATGTGAAGCTTTTTGAACGAGTAAAAAACGAAGAAAAAGATCCTAAAAAGCATTTTGAAGACAAAAATAGTAATGCTTCAAGTCAAAATGATTTGTCTTCTATCTTTTCATCATTATTAAATCCTGCCTTAAATCAAGACAAAGCATCATCTATTAATATTCAACAGCCACAAGATAACTCTATTGAATCACAAGATTTGTCTAAGCTTGCCAACGAATTAGTAGAAAAAATACTTGTTTCCGATCCCAAATATACAAGCGGCAGCGAAGTTAGATTAACCCTCGGGCAAAACTCAGGCTTATCCGGCACGGAAATCATTTTAAGAAGAGATCTTGACGGACTTTTAAGTGTGGTAATAAATGCCCATAATCAAGATCAATTTAAGAAACTCGTTTCCGTACGCAATGATTTAAACCGCGCTCTTGAAAAACATGAAAGTTCAAGATTGCGTCTTGAAATCAACGATCCGGAGAATAATGAAGAGGCTATAACAGATTCTTCTTTAAACGGACCAAATCCTTTTTCATCATAATAGAGCTGAAAAATTATAAGAAAAATAAAAATAGTACAAAGAGAACATTTATACTAAACTTTAATAAATACTATAAGTTAGGTTAAGGTTTTTCCCGTGCTTACTCTCGAACGTTCAAAAGTTCTTTTTCTAAATGCAATACTTCCGCGGCTTAACGGAAATATTACTTTTTGCGACTACGACTTTACCGCATCGCCGCAATCTTGTGTTGCTTTAACGCTAAATGCCGCATCCTCTCTTTTTGCCGTGCAAGTCTATAATTTTGACTTTTTAAAAAATTATCCCGAACTTAACGCTAAAACTCCTGACAATATTCCGGCTCCGCTTCTTTGCGCCGCTTTTGAAAAATCTTTCCTCCCCTATCTGCAGAAAACGGGATCTGCTATAGACACTCAAATCACAGTACTCGATTATATTGATGAAGATGGATTACAAGCCTTCCGCCATCATATAGACGTTAATTATAAAGACGCAGAAAACGATCTTATTTTCAACCTGCGTCTTTTTGCCAAAGATGACAATGCTTTTTCCGCTATGCTGCAAAGAATCACCTCTTTACCTAAAATTAACGTTCCGCTTGAAGATCCGGTTCTTAACTGCGATTTTGTTATCGGTTCTCTTAAACTCACTCTTGCCGAAATAAAATCTTTAAAGACCGGAGATGCCGTCATTTTTGACAGCGAATTTATAAAATCAGGTAAACTAAACTTTGTTTGTGAAGGTTTACAGGCCCCTGCTCAATATAATGCAGAACAGCTTCAAATAACATTATTGTCATCCTTACAAAAAACCGATTCTGGAGACGACATGGCAGATTCAGAAGAATTAACAACTATAGAAGATGTTGAATTAACCATCAATTTCTCTCTTGAAAGCATCAAATTGCCTTTAAGTTCCATAAAAGAGTTAACCGAAGGCAGCGTGCTGGACCTTAATAATTCAGCTCTTGAAAACATTGCCGTAAAACTTGAAGGAAAGACTATCGGCTACGGTCGAATCATCGAAGTCGGCGGCAAAAATGCCCTTCAAATAACCAGGATCTGAAAGTAATGGAAACAACTACATCCATAAGCAATCCTATTAATCTTATTTTTCTCATTGCTTTAATGGGATTAGTCCCGTTTTTCCTTACCTTAGCAACATCATATATAAAAATTATTGTTGTTATCTACCTTATAAGAAACGCACTTGGAATCCAACAGGTTCCGCCCGGGATGGTGTTAAGCGGACTTGCCATGATCTTGTCGATTTTCGTTATGGCTCCTGTCGGCGTAAAAACCTACGATCTTCTCCAACAACAGGACGTTTCAACGGTTGAAACATCTCCGTATAACGTTTTGGAAATAGCGGATAACGTTTCAGGACCGCTAAAAGACTTTCTGCAGCATAATACCGATGAAAGGATACTAAATGCTTTTACCAATACTGCACAAAGAATTTGGCCTCAGGAAATTCATAATGTTATTTCTAAAGACAGCTTAATTTTCATTATCCCGTCTTTTGTTATTTCCGAGCTGACAAAAGCCTTTCAAATAGGATTTTTACTTTATCTTCCTTTTATTGCCATTGATTTAATCATATCTAATATTTTATTGGCCATGGGAATGATGATGGTTTCGCCAATGACCATATCTTTACCGTTTAAATTAATGCTTTTTGTAACTCTTGACGGATGGCTTAAATTAAGCCAAGGTCTGTTATACAGTTACTCTTACTGATATTACGAGAAAAAAATGAAGATTACACCTGAGAACTTTGAAAAATACACCATCTTAACCGTCGAAGGCAGAGTTGATGCCACAACGGCTGAAACCTTTTACACACAAACCGCCGAGTTTCTGGAAAAAGATAATAAACCTCTTCTTCTTGATTTTTCTAACCTTGAATATATCAGCTCAGCCGGTCTGCGCTCTGTTTTAAAAATTGCTAAAAACTGCCAGACCAAGCACCTGTTTTTTGCTTGTTTTGCCCTACAAAAACCGGTTGCTGATGTTTTTAAATTCTCAGGTTTTAACACGATAATAAAAATTTTTGCAGATAAAGACAGCGCGATTGCTTCTTTAACCTGTTGAGTTAGGAGAATTTGTATGGAAACCATCACTCTTCCGGCAACTATCGACACCCTAACCGTAATAAACAAAATTTTAGAAAAAACCCTTTCCGGCAAACTTGAACACATGCTGTTTAAAACAGAACTTGTGGTTGAGGAGCTTCTTGCAAATATTTGTTCTTATGCTTACGACGGACAAAACGGCGGTAACGCTTACTTTGTTTGCGGAGAGGTGAACTTTGACGGAAAAAGCTGCATCATGATTCAAATTACCGATGACGGCAAAGCATACGATCCTTTTTTAAACTGTAAAGATCCTGATTTAAACGCACCTCTTGAAGAGAGACCGATCGGAGGTCTGGGGCTGCATTTAGTAAAAGAAATAGCAACGCATTATGCTTATTTTAGAATTGACAACAAAAATCAGACACAAATTATTCTTGATATTGATAATAACGACATGTAGTGTCTTTGCCGGGTATCAGGCGCAGGCAAATAGTGTTTCTCCTGCAATTTCAATGTCGGTAACAACCGAAACGGTTAATGCCTTACCTTTTGCCGGAACTAAACCTATTGAAAAACGTATTGATTCAATTGACGTATATAAACTAGCAAAAAACGCCTACAAACTGCGTTATTCCTTAATGCTGCCCAATGATTTGATGCTTAAATTTAAGGGATCAAAAGGTTTAAAAGAACTTATTCCATACATTAACAAGGCAGCAAGGCTTTCTGATGTCGATGCTGCTTTAATCGCTGCCGTAATAAGAACGGAGTCATCTTTTAACCCTAACGCCATTTCAAATAAAGGAGCACGCGGACTGATGCAGCTAATGCCAGAAACAGCTGCTGAACTTAAAGTAAAGAACCCACATGATCCGCAGGAAAATATTACGGCCGGAAGTCGTTATTTAAAAAAACAGCTTACAAAATTTCAAAATACTGATTTGGCTCTTGCCGCATATAATGCCGGTCCCGGAAACGTTATGAAATATAAAGGGATCCCGCCTTTTGAAGAAACCAAAAACTTTGTGCAAAAAGTTAAATCTTATTATCTCTACTATAAAAACGAAAATACTTTTAAATAACTCTCCCACTCCTTATCAAAATAAATAGCTTTTACGTGTTATTAAACAAACAGTTACTGCCTATGCATACCTACTTAGTCAATACAAATTTGATTACCCAAACGCTAAAAATCTCAAAAAATCAGTTTATGATCGTGTGCTAAAAGCGATCAAAGACACTTAAATCATGTTGTAATCTACAAAGACTAAAGCTTTTCAGATCAATGTTTTTAAGACGCCGTAAAATAAGATACAATTCAAATGAGAATTCTTATAAATAACTTTCTCTCAAGCAATTTCCGCAAATATATATTAAGAGGCGGCCGTGATTAGTAAGATATTTAGATTTTCATTGCGCACAAAAATCATCCTCATCACCACCTGCCTGCTTCTTTTGGTAGTATTCAGCATATGTTATTACCTGCTTAACACCCAAAGACAAAACTACATAAAAAGAGAAATCGCCTTTCAGGAGTCAACTTCAGGTCTACTTGCAGATTCTGTATCAAGTCAGTACTTTAACTATATCAACCAGCAGATTATCGAGTTATTAAATGAAAGAATAAATCTTAAAAACAAAACCAGCATAATCGAATATTACAATAACTTCATCAGCAGCCTGTCAGCAAAAGACTACAAAAATCTGCTTAATAACCAAAGTCATGAAATAAATAACTTTAATCTGCACCTATTTGTTTACGATCATGATACCGACAGCTATTTTTATAATGATGCCGACAGCGATTTACTGACCGCATCCGGAACTGCCCAAGCTAATCGTAATATTCAAAACACTTTAAAAGGAGAAATCTCTCCATCAGGCTATTTTCTGGCTATAAATCACGATAATGACTATTACCTTGCCTACTTCGTGCACAACCGCAAAAATAATCGTTCTTTTGCATTAGTTAAAAACATCAAAGAATTAAGTGACAGATATAGTAAAGACGATCAAATCCTGCTCAACTCCGTAAGAGAGAGCCTCAACTTTATTAACGAACATTGGTCAGGACAAATTTTAATTTTTAAAAATGATAAAGTTATTTTACAAACCGATCCTAATTCTAATTTAGGTTCTCAGCTCCCTTTTGAATACTTAACAAGAAGTAAAGAGCAAAATTACCCTACAGAACTTGTTTCTCTTGATAAGCAGTACTTTTTAAAAGTTAATTACTTTAAATCACTTGATTGGTATCTTGTCAGCATCAGAGATGCAGATGATGTTTTTGAACCGATTCTTGCATTGACAAAATTCGTCATCATGGTCGGTCTTATTACAGTCCTAATAGCATTTATGCTGATCTTCCTCTTTACCCGCAGCATAACAGCATCTTTATCCAACTTAAGTAAAAAAGCATATCAAATCGCCAAATCCGATCTGTCAGATCCTAAAGCAATGGATTTGATGCTCTCTGATATAAAAGCAACGGGAACAGATGAAATCGGAACTTTAGAAAAAGCAATTGTTCATATGGGTAAATCCATTAATGACAATGTAAACTCGCTTATCACTATAAGTTCAAAGCAAAGCCGTATTGAAGGTGAATTAAACGCTGCCCGCGATATCCAGAAAGGATTGCTGCCGGCAGACGACGCACTGCCTCAAAGCAAAATCATCTCATTTGCTTCATGCTTATATCCTGCAAAAGAAGTTGCCGGCGATTTTTACGATATTTTCAGAGTAGACGATACTCATATTGCTTTTGTTATAGGTGACGTATCCGATAAAGGCGTTCCGGCTGCTCTTTTCATGTCAACAACCATAACTATGATGCGTCAGGCATTATCACTAGGAAAAACTCCTGCATCAGCACTTACAAGCGTAAACAAGCGTCTTGCAGAACGTAATCCCAATATGATGTTCGTAACCATGATTGCCTTAACTTTGGACGAAACTACCGGAATTTGTACTATTTGCAACGCAGGACATTGTCCGCCGATCGTTATTAATAAAAATGAAGTTTTAGAGCTTGAAAATCTTTCAGGTGCCGCCGCCGGAGTAATGGAAGATCTGCAATACTCAGAATTTACTTATAAACTAAGCAAAGGACAAAGTTTAGTTCTTTATACGGACGGAATAAGCGAAGCACAAAACGAAGCTGGAAACTTCTTTGGAGTAGAAAAAATACAACAAATTCTCCAAAATACCGCGCACTTATCCTCAGAAGAAATTCTTAATAAATTAAATAATGAGATATCAATTTTCAGAGGAAATGCTTTACAGTCAGATGATATTACGGCTTTATGTATTCAAGCCATTTAAAATTAAATACTTAAATATTAATAGTACATTAAAGCATAAATATTTAATATTAAAAATATAATAATACTATTATTAATATTTTTGTATTTATATATAGCAATATTTCTTTGTACAAAGCTCTTATACGATATATTTACTTGAAGAAAAATTCATATATAATGTGCATAAATTTTATTCGCCAATTTCTTCACACGAGGCAAAAATGAACACTAAATATACTAAAAAGTGTCTTACCCCCAGCAGGTATAATTAATAGACACAAAAAGACTTTTTTAGCCCTATCCGTCTGATATATCGAGACAAATTACAGGAAATCAAATTGACGTTAACAACGATACTCTCTCTTTTTCTCTAGCTCTATTCCCTTCGATATTACATGCTCAAATAATAAAGGAAATGGTAGTGACAACGATCCAGGTATTAAAATAGAGTGGACAGATCCAAAAAATTTAACAATTTTAAATAGTGAAAAGGGTTCAAACGCTTCTCCTGAATCAATCATTGACATAAAAAATGGTATCGAAACATATATATCAATAAATGGAACATTAACACTCGGCTCTGACGAGCTTAAAACATATCAATACTCAAGAGTTCAAGGAAATTTAACTGTAACAGCCAATAAAATTGTAAGTAAAAGTGTTTTTTATACAGAAGAAGATGGTGCAAAAGCTTCGTTTTTAGGAGAAGACATAACTTTTCATTACTCAAATGAACAAAATGAAAAATGGGATAAAGATGGAGAGTATTCTTATCCAAGTCAACAAACAGCTTTATACGCAAGAAATAAATCAACTATAACAGCTACAGCAACAAACAATCTTACATTATTTGGTGTTACAGACGCATCTAACAAATCAACAATAGAGTTAAAAGCCAAGAACATTCAAACATTAAGCGAAAGTGGTTCAAATAATGTTGCTTTTAATTTTCAAGCTCAATTTAGCTCTACTCTCAAAGCCACAGCAACTGAAAGCATAAACTTAAATAGAGTTTTTTCATATGACGGGTCAAGTATTGAACTTAATGCTCCAAAGATCAATGTTGATCATATATCAGCACAGAATCACTACGATGAATATGATTTAACTGCAAAAAAATCGACAATTGTTGAAGTAGGTAAAGATTATCAACAAAACAATACAGCAGAACTCAACTTATATTTTAAAGATAAAGGAACAAATTTCCCTTACCAAGGATCTCTTTTTGCTTTTGCTGACGACGACAAAATTGATGCCGAAATTCATTCTTATATTACAACCAATATATACACTCAAGATGGAACAGATAGTGAATATCATGGTTATAATAAATACGATAAAAAACTAGTTGCAGTTGCAGCATCCGGACACTCTAATATTACATTAGATAAAGCCAATAAAATTTATGGAGATATATTCTCTTTACCTCTTCAATATGAAGAATCGAAAAAAAATGAATTTTCAAATCAAGTACAAAAAGGCGGCAATATATCTATAATAAGCACGGAAAAAGCTATTTTTAAAGGTAACGTTATTGCTGCTAATGATGGAAAAATAGACATTACCTTAAAAGGTACATCTAATTTTGAAGGTCGAATGGACGACTATGCTGATGCATCAATTGACAACGTTTTCAGACCTGATGGACTATTAGAAGAATTTAATGGTAAGTATGACGTTGACATCCTCACCAGCCTAATGGCCGATGATTCCTACTGCTAAACAACAATAGAG
>NZ_GL830992.1 GCF_000188195.1 Succinatimonas hippei YIT 12066 | reverse complement strand
CGGTTAATTGTCTACCAAACGGGGTACAGTTCAAAAAATGTGGGGCTTTTTATTATTTGGATGCGATTAACGACGAGAAACCAAAGTTACGGCATCATCAATTTCTTCATAAGAAAACGGAGATAAAGCAAAAGGACCTTCAAGCATAATAGAGCGCATCAAAGCGGCATCATTCATCTCAGAGTCAGAATCCTTGGTCAAAATGATCCCTTTTTCCTCGAGATACAAACCTTCACCTAAACCTGCTTGTGCATTTTTTACACGCATTCTGTGAAGAGTGCAGGCAAGCTTAAAAGCTGAGTTTACGGTAAGACCGTAATGTCTGTCGTCTAAACACTCAACAGCAAAACGGCGATTCAACACTAAAGCTCGCAGCACACCGAAACCTAATTGAACCGACTTTAAATCCATCTGCTCAATAAGTCCCGCCTCAACCATGCTTAAGGCAAAAGCATTTTCCATAAGCAAAACGACTTTATCACTGTCTGTAGCAAATACCTGAAAATCCTCACGGATAACTAAAGGTCCGGTAATAATCGAATCTTCATCAACGGATAAAAAGTCATCAACTCTTTCCCCCTGCATCAAATACGGCTCGCAGGAGCATATGCTGCAGTTCATATCTCTTAATACTTTAAGTAAATAAGAATATGAGACACCGGGATCGGCTAAATCTTCTGGAGAGGATAAATCTTCCGTTAAAGACAATCCTGAAGCATTGTTAAAAATAGCACGATCTGCAACACTTCGCGTCAAAGTATATGTCGGCAGCAAAACATCATAGAGTTCAAAAAATATTGAGTCGCGCAGATTAATTTCATGGTTTTTAAGACGGGAATTAAACAATGCACAGAAAAAAGAACGGGCATAGTTTTGTGAATGCTCAAAACGTACTGCAGTAACGGGAGAAACGATTAAAGATGAAGGAGAAATTAATAAAGAAACTTCTCTTCCTCCGCTTACATGATGAAAAACAGCACTTTCCTTTATGTATCCTTCTGCTACCCAACGCTTAGCTAAATCCGGCATAACGGCTAAAATCAAAGCACTATTATCTTCGCTTGCATATATCTGCCATACCGCAGCATTATCAAGCATATCGCTTACTTGTAAGCCATCCGGCAAAATTTCACCTGCAGACAAAAAAGAATCTGCTTTTTCATCCATGTCTACAATAAATTTAGACTCATTTACTATGAAATCTGTCATATTCACCTCTCTTTTATGCAATAGAATACATGACTTAACAAAAAGATGTTGACAGAAATTCGCAATAAGATAAAAATCTACATTTTTGATAATGCTTTGCAACAAATTTCATTTTCACCAAAAATTAATTAAAATCAGATAAGCGCAAATGCTATTTGAGCAAAAGTTAATTTGAATTTGATATTGCCGAAATCATTTACACAAAAGTCGAGAAAGTTATGGATAAGATCGGTCTTTTTTATGGTACTTACACCGGAATAACCGGAATGATTGCAGAAAAAATAGCCGATGAATTAGGGCGTGATAATGTAGATTTGCACAATATCTGCTGCGACGGTGAGCAGATGGATAAATACGACAAATTAATTATCGGGACTTCAACCTGGAGCATCGGTGAATTGCAGGAAGACTGGGACAACTTCATGCCGAAATTGCAAACGATGCACTTTGAGGGAAAGACGGTTGCTCTTTTCGGCACAGGCGATCAAGTCGGCTATCCTGATACCTTCCTTGACGGAATGGGCATGCTTTATGAAACCTTCCAATTCCGCGGAGCAAAATTCATCGGCTTCTGGCCGACCGTCGGATATGATTTTACCAGCCCGCTGCCGCTTCTTGATCATGACCACTTCGTAGGACTGGCAATTGATGAAGACAATCAATCAGATCTTACTGATGAAAGAATCAAAAAGTGGTGTGAACAAATAAGACCAGCTTTCGGACTTAAAGCAAAAGATTAATAATCTGCAAATTTTAATTTAAATATTGATGAAGCTTTTTAAGCTTCATCTTTTTTTATTTTGTTCGGAGAACTACCGATGAGTTCAACCAGAGGGAGTTTCGGCTCCAAATTGGGGATCATCTTGGCAGCAGCAGGATCCGCTGTAGGCCTTGGAAATATTTGGCGATTCCCGACCCAAGCCGGCGAAAACGGCGGCAGCGCTTTTATTCTTGTCTATTTGCTATGTGTTATTTGCTTAGGCTTACCTTTAATGCTTGCCGAATGTGTTATCGGAAGACACTCACGTGCAAACACCGGAAGCGCCTTTATGGTATTAGCTCCTAATACTAATTGGAAATGGTTAGGACGATTTTCCGTGTTAGCCGCTTTTTTAATTTTATCTTATTACAACGTCGTTGCCGGATGGACTCTTGCTTATCTGTATGAAGCTGTAACAGGAACATTTATTGAACTTGCAGGAACCATGACGCCGGGAGGAGCCAATCCCTTTTCAGTAAACTTCATGGAGTTTGTTTCCGATCCGTTAAAACCGATTCTCTTTTTAGTGATTTTTATGCTTATTACCCACGTAATCATTATGCGCGGAGTAGAAAAAGGCATTGAAAAATCAGCTAAAATTTTTATGCCGGCTTTGTTTATCATTGTTGTGGTTCTGGCAATAAGTGCTTTAACCATGCCGGGAGCCAAACAAGGTCTATACTTCTTATTCCATCCTGATTTTAGCGCAATAAATTCAAAAGTTATCTTATCAGCATTAGGTCAATGCTTTTTCTCCTTAAGCTTGGGAATGGGCTGTTTGTGCACTTACGCTTCATATTTCAGAAAGGATGCCAATTTGCCAAAAACCGCCATCACCGTTGGCTGTATGGATACTTTTGTTGCAATTATGGCAGGCATCATAATTTTCCCGGCGGTATTTTCCGTTCCCGGAATGGAGCCGGGACAAGGCCCGAGCCTTGTATTTATTGCTTTACCCAATATTTTTAATTCAGCCTTAAGTGACAGCCCTATCCTTGCATGGCTAGTTCCCGTACTCTTTTACCTGCTTTTAGTTTTTGCGACTATTACTTCAACAATTTCTCTGCATGAGGTAATTACCGCCTTTATTTCCGAAACATTCGGACCTTCCCGACACAAAGCTGCGGTAATGGTATCGGTTTCCACTATCTTGTTAGGATGCGTCTGCTCACTGTCTATGGGACCGCTTGGCGACTTTAAGATTGCGGACATGGTCATCTTTGATTTCTTTGACTTCTTTACCGCCAAAATCATGCTGCCTATTGCAGCCGCCTTCTTTGCTTTATTCGTCGGCTGGAAACTGAAAATCCGTCCTTTGTGGGTAGAACTGACAAGTCACGGATTAGTAAAATTCAAAGGATTAAGACTGTTTTTATTTGCCGTACGTTTCGTAGTACCTGTTTTAATTCTGTTAGTGTTCTTATCAGAGCTTAATATCATCTAATCAAATTCTCTCGGCTTCACTAAAAAGAAGCCGAGTCTGCATAGTACAATTTATGCTGATCTCATCACTATTTACGCAATTTTCTTGTCAAATCAAACTGCACGGCAGCGATCTGCTTGAAAACCTGAAATTTACAGTTTAGGTAAAAATCGGAT
>NZ_GL830991.1 GCF_000188195.1 Succinatimonas hippei YIT 12066 | reverse complement strand
TTTTTAATACCTCAACCACAGGAGCTCCGATATCCATTATCCGGCAATATATTGACCGGTAGAAAACGCCTGATTAAACACTGAGTTTCTCCTTGCGATGAACTCAGCCTTAAAGAATAGGGTTTTAGCCGCTGATCTTTTTTGATAAAAAATAAGCATATTTTTATTTTTTTATCTAGTAAAATTATCATGTTTACAGCAAGTTAAAAGAAGAAAATCAAATGTTGAAAAAGACTCTTGCCTTATTGCTTTTGTTGGCAGGTGCTGCTCATGCGGCTACTTATACGATTGATGACAGTATAAAAATTGTCGGGAAGGAAGATACTTACAAAATTGCAGAAAGCGGAACTACTACTATGGAGTATGTAGCAGCCCATTATCAGCTTGGACTTTCCAACATGATTGAGGCTAATCCGTATGCAGATCCGATTGTCCCTAAAAACGGCACGAACTTGGTTATCCCGGGAAAAGTGATTTTACCTGATACCGTTCGCAAAGGAATAATCATTAATTCCGCAGAGATGCGCCTTTATTATTATCATGACAACGTTGTCGATATTCTGCCAATCGGAATAGGTCAGCTTGGTACGGATACTCCGCTTAACTGGGTAACAGCCGTACAGCGTAAAAAAGCAGGTCCTACTTGGACGCCGACAGCCAAGATGCATGCTGAATACCGAGCTCGCGGTGAGTATTTGCCGGCTGTATGGCCTGCAGGTCCCGACAATCCTATGGGATTATATGCTTTATACATAGGAAGGCTTTATGCAATTCACGGCACCAATGCCGATTTCGGTATCGGTTTGCGTGTAAGCCATGGCTGTGTTCGTCTGAGAAATGAGGATATTGAATATTTATTCAATAATGTTCCTGTAGGAACCAGAGTTCAATTTATAAACCGTCCTATAAAGTACGCAATTGAGGATAACGGCAATATCTATATCGAGGTACATCAGCCTTTGTCACGTACTGCCGATGAGTTTGAAACTTTTGAGAATTTGCCTTTTGATTTTACTAAGGATGAACTTGAATTTTTTAACAATCCTGAGATTAATCAGGTTATTTTAAAGAAAGCTTTGGAGGAGCGAACCGGCAGACCGGTTTGGTTGAATCCTCCTAATATGTAGACTCTGCTCTATGCTTTGAGTTAGTTATAATGCTGTGATAAGTGATAACAGTATGTTGAAAAGTGCTTTGGCTTTGTCTGCTGCTTTAGCTGTATTTGTTTCCTCGGTTGTTACGGCTGAGGACAAAGTGCAGAGCTTTTCTTCAACAAATAAAGCGCCGTTGGTTTTTGAAAGCGACGATGGGATCTTACGTAAAGTATCTGATTTGACAGGCTCGGAGACTTTGCATAAGTCCTCTTTTGTAAAAAATAAAAATATTTTTGTTTATTATCTTGAAAAAGATAAAAATAAAATAAGTGATCTGTATCGGGCTTTTAATCTCGGTAAAGTTCCTGAGGTTAAAGACGGCTTTCCTTTTTTCTTAATTTCACAATTCAATCTGGGGTCTGAGTTTTTTTCTTCTCTTTTTTATAATTTTGGAAATAAAACTCCTATAAGGATCCCTCTTGTTCTTGATGATAATTACGTAGCAAGAGCTCGTTTTTATGATTCCGTGCATGTTAAAGGCAGCTGTCAGGGCATGACTTTTACTGCAGCAAATTTGCTTGATAAGTGTAAGTATCCTTTAACTACCGCTTTTGTCCAGTTAAGTCTTACGCATCCTTATGTAACGCAATTCGGGCTGTTTAATCATGAAACGCCTAATCTTCCTGATAATTCGGGGCGTACTAATTATTCGACTCTTGCTATGATTGCCGATGCGGCTTTTTTAGGAGTAAACAGTGCTTTTGACGGTAGGAGTTTTAAGGAGCCGCTTACTGATTTTGATGCCGGAACTTATGTTAAATCCTCCGGTCTTTATTTGCCGGAAGTAAGAGATCTTAGCGATGCCGGCAAATTGGTTTTAGGCGATAATTTGTATTTTCGCGGGAAACATATAGATTTGCTTTTGGACAACGGCATTGAAGGAACGATTTTTGATATAGGCAACGGCAAAAAAGGCATTCCTCTTGTTTATGATAAGGAAGGAAGGGTATTTTTAAATTTAAGAAACTCTTTGCTGTCAAATTCTTCGTTTAAAAACTATGGTAATTTTTTAGAGATAGAGCTGGCACTGTTTGAGGATTTGGGATTTTCGACAAGAAGACGCAGTTTTTACGGTAATAGTATTTACGGTTCAGGCAGCAGTACAAATCCTTCTGTTTATGATTTAGATTCTACTTATTCTTTTTATGATGAAAAGAAGCGTGATTATGTAAAGAATTTACCGTCAGAAGTCCCGTTGGGGATTGGTTTGCATGTCTATGGCGATTATAACGATATAGTGCAAAAGGGTAATATTTTTACCGAAGGATTCGGGGCTTTAGGAATACGAGTTGACGGAAGCAATAATTTCATAACAATACCTAAAGCAACCCGTATTATCGCCAATGGCGAACAGGGCGGATCAGTTGTTTTCAGCTACGGTTCAGGCAATAAGATCAATATAGAAGGCAGAATCATTGCAAACGGTGAAGGTGGAGTGGCGATAAAAGCGGATTTCGGCTCCAACGTTATTTCAAATTTATATGAAAGCCGCGGTTCATACCAAGCCAATCGTACGGTGGATTTTAAGATAGGTGAAAAAAGTTATGACGAGGCTATTTCGACTGATATTCCTGAAGATTTGCGTCATCCTGCAGTAGATAAAATTAATATTTCAGGGATGATTTCAGGTAAAGGCAGTGCCATTTTTATGGACGGTAGTGCCTTGGTTAAAGAAATTAACTTGTTAAAACATGCTAAAGTTTCAGGCGATATTGTGTCGTTGTGGAATTTCGTTACTGATAAAAGCGGAAATTTAGTTAATATTGCTGATGTTGCTGGTACTATGCTTCCTCTTAAACTGCAGCTTATACAAGATGATCTGGATGTTTATTCTCAAGAAGCACTGATTAATAATGTTTTATCGACTTCCATAAATATCGGTGCCGATGAACGTCTTTTATATCATGATAATCCTCATTATTTCGGCAGTGATCCTGAGGCCTTCATTGAAATAGATGGAAAAATCATCGGTCAGAATATTAATGTAAATGTCTTGGGCGGACAGACTATGCTGCACGGTGCCTTGGATATTAATAATCTGTATATAAGAAATTCTAATTTGCGCGTTGATTCGCAAACCGGTCAAGATATTGAAGTAAATTCATTGGTAATGGACGGAAATGGAGTTTTGGATTTATCCAACGGATTTAAAAATCGTTTGATAATTGATAAGCAGTTGTCTTTGCATAACGATTCCAGAATAAGAGTGGATACTGATCTTTCAGGACGAATAATTGATGAGTTTAAACTTGATGAGCGTTATATCGTTCCGGGACGTAATCTTAATTTGGAACCTGCCTTAAAATATAATGATTTGCGCCGTTTGGGCTCTGATCCAAAAGCTTTGTTTAAATTCGTATCTAATTTTGTCAGCTCGGCTAACAGCATGTTTTCCAATGTGAATGTTTATATTCCTTTTCCCAGATATGTATGGGACAGTTCGGGAATGTACGGCCGCGCAATTCGCTGTTCTTCACGCGGCTGTCGTATCGGAGAGTTTTTGGACAATAATAAAATTCAATCAGAAAATTTATCTACTTTGCAGATCATATTCTCTTTTTGCGGGCTAATTATTATGTGCGGCGGAGTCTATTTATATTTTAGGCTCAGTTCAAAAAGAAAGGTTGAATATTAATAGCATGCGGAAAATTTGCTTTTCCGCATGAATAAATTAAGGTCTGATTAAGCTGCGTAAATTTTCATCAAGATTTGAGCTGTGATGATTACGAACAATGAATCCGCAGCAAAAAGCTATACACAACATTATGAAGAACGGAATGTTCCCAAAACGCGCATAGGGTGTAAGTCCTTTTGTTAAAGTAACTTGAGCTGAAAGCACAGATGCTTCATTTGCCGGAATGCTGGCACTTACAGTACCCTTGGCATCAATAATTGCAGTTATTCCGTTATTTGTAGAGCGTAATACCGGTTTTTGCAGTTCAAGTGCTCTTATCTTTGCAATTGCCAAATGTTCAAGAGGTCCGCGCGTTTGTCCGAACCATCCGTCGTTTGAAACCATAACGATGCCGTTAATTTCTGCACTATCTTCATTACGGACAAGTTCAGGAAAGATTGATTCATAACAAATAACCGGAAGAAGGTTATAAGAAAAAACATTAAAAGGATCCTGCTGCTCCTCTCCTTTTGAAAAACCTGACATAGGAAAGTTGAAAATAGATCCTAAGGGGCGTAAATATTTTTCAAACGGAACAATTTCTCCAAAAGGAACTAAATGTTTTTTGTCGTAGCGAGCAAGGTTATCGATTGAAAAAGAGGGTTTATCTCCTAATAGAATCATTGAATTGAAGCTTTCTTTAGTCCTTAAGTCAATGTGCTGAATTCCGGTTATAAGCCTTGCGCTTTTACTGTTTACAACAGTATTTAAGTCATTAAGGAGATCGCCGCTTTCCTCTATATATAGAGGAATTGATGATTCTGACCAGACTATAAGAGTATTTGGTTTGATATAAGGCTCAGTTAAATTCCAATATTTACCGATACTCGGCATTACATGCTGAGGATCCCATTTTACTTCCGGCTTTATATTTCCCTGTACTAACACCACATTTAAGGAGCAGGTATCAACAGTAAAGCGGATCCCCATGGTAAGAATACCGAACACGAAAATGATTCCTGCAACCGGTAAATATAAAAAACGTCTTGTGGCAGTTAAAGCTAAAGCACCGACAAAAATATAAGCAAGAAGGTTAATGCCGCGGACTCCGATTAGTGGAGCATAGGAAGAAAAGGGCCCTGTTTGCATTGCATTGCCGATGTACATCCAGGGAAAGCCGGTGAATAAATATCCAACGATAAAATCAGCAAGGCAAAAGCTTATAGGCATAAAACAAGCTATTGCAGATGTTTTTGCCTTTTTGGCAAGCATAAAGGCAATTACGGCACATATTGCATAAGGAAGAGCTAAATAGAAAGAAAAAAGTATTTCTATTGCTAAAGAAGCGAAAATCGGCAACTTGCCGAAATCTTCCATTACAAAATTTAGCCAATACAGGGTAACGGCATTTTGGACGGTAAAAAACAGGAGTACTGCTAAGAACACCTGTTTTTTGGTGTCAAAATTAAAACACAGTAAAAAAAGTACGAAATATGCGGCAAGTATGGCAACGAAACTTGAATATGGCGCAAAACCGAAACTTGCTAAAAATCCTGCCGCAAACATACTTAAAATAATGCCTTTTTTAGAAATAAAAAAGGCTTTCAGCACGGTAAGATTATTGATGTTATCGAGAAATTTTCGAATAAATATCATCTTAGTCTTGTTCTTGGTATGTTGTCAGATTTTCTTTGCGTACCTGCAGTAATTGAACCTGACGGTGGGTTGCGTTTAAAACTTTAAAGTTAAAACCGTTAATGCTGACGCTTTCATCCTTTTGCGGAAGATGTCCTAAAGCATGGATTACCATTCCGGCTACGGTGTCAACGTCAACTTTCGGTAATGTTGTTTTAAAAAAATCATTAAAAGCTTCAATAGGTGTTTGACCTTTTATCAGGTACGAGTCATCGGCACTTTTTATGATATCGTCAGTTAAGGTATCTTCTTCGTCATCGTATTCATCGCCTATATCACCGACAATGATTTCTAAAATGTCTTCGATAGTTACAAGCCCGCATACTCCACCGAACTCGTCGACTACGACAGCCATGTGAAAACGGTTTTCCTGAAATTCTTTTAGCATGGAATCAACGCGTTTAAACTCAGGAACTATTACTAAAGGATGGACTAATTTATCTACGGTAGGCTTGTTTTTCTCAGAACTTATAGCATATGGCAGTAAATCTTTTGCAAGCAAAATACCGATGATGTGATCTTTGTCTTCACAGATCACCGGATAACGAGAATGTCCGTGTTTGGCAATGATTTTAACGGCATCTTCAATGCTGCTGTTACTGTCAATTGTAATCATTTGGGAACGTGGGATCATGATATCGCAAAGACGGCGTTTGGAAATTTCGAAAACTCCTGAAAGCATACTTTCGGTATCATCATCAATAATATCGCGGTCGCTTGCATCTTTAATCATGTCTGCAAGTTCGCCTTTATCGTTCGGCTTTATTCCATGAAGTAAGCGGTTTATGAAATGTGCACTTTTGGTTTTTAGACTGTCAGAGCTCATAAAAAAGGTTTCCTTAGTTGTTTGTTAAATCGCCGTACGGATCGGGATAACCGAGTTTTGTTATGATTTTAACCTCAAGAGGTTCCATTTTTGCGGCATCTTTTGCTTCAATGTGATCGTAGCCTAAAAGATGCAGACATCCGTGAACGATTAAATGGGCAAAATGTTCTTTATAGGTTTTTTCTTGTACTTTTGCCTCACGTCTGACGATTTCATCGCAGATTATAAGATCGCCCAGTAAAGGAAGGTCAATTACATCGGGACATTCAAAGGGAAAGGACAAAATATTAGTAGGACAGTCCTTGTGGCGATATTCCCGATTTAGCTCTTGAATTTCATCAGAAGCAACAATTCTTACGGTAATTTCACTATCTTTATGGTAATCAGCACCGATTAGAGCACTTTTTGCCCACAATGTAAGCTCATCAATATCAGGTAAAGACTCTTTGGGGTCTATAGCTACCTGTAGGTCAATATTTACGTTCATTTTGTAACCGTTAAATTCCCGTTATCTGCTGTCGGTTCATTGCGTTCCTTGTCTTTTAGTTCCCGGTACGCATTTTTACGTTCTTCTTCCTTTTTGTCATAAAGTTCATAAGCATTAACGATAGCCGCTACTACAGGATGACGCACAACATCGCCTGACTCAAAGAAAGAAAAACCTATGCTGTCGACATCTTTTAAGACTTCGATAGCATGTTTCAGTCCTGATTTTATATGCTTGGGCAAGTCAATTTGACTCGGATCTCCGGTTATGACAGCTTTAGAATTAAATCCGATGCGAGTCAAAAACATTTTCATTTGTTCAATGGTAGTGTTTTGCGCTTCGTCAAGAATAATGAAAGAATCATTTAGAGTGCGTCCGCGCATATAAGCAAGCGGAGCAATTTCAATGATTTGTCGCTCAATAAATTTTTCAACTTTTTCAAAGCCGAGCATTTCAAATAAGGCGTCATATAAAGGACGCAGGTAAGGATCGACTTTTTGAGAAAGATCACCGGGTAAAAAGCCGAGCTTCTCACCGGCTTCAACGGCCGGTCGGGTAAGAATAATACGCCTTACTTCGTTGCGCTCAAGAGCATCTACGGCAGCAGCTACTGCTAAAAAAGTCTTGCCGGTGCCTGCAGGGCCTACACCGAAGCATACATCATGAGTATTGATAGCGCTAATATAAGTACTTTGATTTTCAGTTCGGGCTTTTACTGTGCCGCGCTTAGTTTTAAAAGAGGATGCTTTGGCATAAAGATTATCAATAGAGCCTCTATTGCGATCTTCTTCTTTGCTGCTTTCAAGTTTTATTCTTTCAAGAATAGCAAGATGAACTTTGTCAGGGGTTATATCCTGAATCTTATTGCTTTTACCGATAGGAGCGGTTTCAACATAAAGATTCTTTATGATGAATTCAGCATCTTTGCATGCTTTGTGTTCACCTTCAATGTGAAAATGAGCACCGCTATAAGCGATGGTTACTCCGAGCCTTTTTTGTATTTGAACTAAGTTCTCATCTTCAGGTCCGATTAAATATGCTAATCGATTTTTATCTATAGGCTCTAAGACAAAATCTAAATGGTTGTTTTTCATGATTTATTTAATTAATTGGCCTTTTAAGGTATGAGACATTACCTTTATTATATCGACATCAGCCATTGAGCCGATCAGATCGGTACTGCCTTCAAACACAACGATACGATTATTTGAGGCTCTGCCTTTAAGTTCATTGGCATCTTTACGCGAAACTCCCTCAACCAAAACACGCTGCCGTGTATTGAGCATTTTTTGGCTGTAGGTTAATGCATATTCTTCAAGGCGAGCCTGCAGTGTATATAAACGAGATTTTTTGACTTCTGCTGAAATCGGATCTTCAAGAACCGCAGCGGGTGTTCCCGGACGCTTTGAGTAAATAAAACTGAAGCTTTGATCAAATTTAATGTCATCAACAAGAGACATGGTTTTTGCAAAGTCATCATCAGTTTCACCGGGGAATCCTACGATGATATCGGTTGACACATGAATTTGCGGACGTGCTTTACGCAGTTTTGCTATAAGTTCACGATAGGAATCAGAGGTATAACGGCGGCGCATCAATTCAAGAATTCTGTCTGAACCGCTTTGTACGGGAATATGAACGGCATCGGCGATAACGTCAAGATCGGCAAATGCCTGAACAATATCATCAGTAAATTCCATCGGATTTGAAGTAGTAAAACGTAAACGTTCTACTCCGTTAACAGCTGCAATTTCGTATAAAAGCTCACTAAAAGAACAGGTAAAGCCGTTATCACTAATACCGCGATATGAATTAACATTCTGACCTAAGAGATGAATTTCTTTTACGCCGTTGGCAATATGGATTTTAATCTCTTCAAGAATATCTTTTTCAGGACGAGATTCTTCTTCACCGCGAGTATAGGGAACGATGCAGTAAGAACATTTGTTTGAGCAACCTTCCATAATTGTGACAAAGGCTGACGGTCCGCGTCTTCCTGGATTTGGCAAAGAGTCGAATTTTTCAAGAGCATCTCCCTTGACGTTAACTACCGGTGTGCCAGTATCAAGGAACTCACGAATCATTTCAGGAAGATGATGTACGGTTCTCGGACCGAATACGATATTGACGTTTTTATCGAAATTTATAATTTCTTCGGCAAGTTCTGAACCTACGCATCCGCCCAATGCGATGACAGTATTTGCATTAATAACGCCTTTGGCTTTCCAGCTGGCAATTTGATTGAAAACTTTATCTTCGGCTTTTGCACGGACCGCGCAGGTAACCAATACAATTATATCGGCATTATTTGGCAGACTTGTTTCCATAAAACCGGCGCTTGACAGCAGGTCACGGATGCGGTCGGCATCATAAACATTCATTTGGCAGCCCCAGACAGCTACGTGAAAGCTGCCTATAGGCATTTTAGGAGTGCTGTTAAATTTAAAATCTTGCATATTATTTTAATTCTTAGGGTAAATACACATTTTATAAAGTTTTGTAAGAATGCTGTCATCTCCGTTGAAAGAAGCAATGCTGGCTTTTAGCATCATATCTTTCGGGCATTTTGAATAATCGGTTTGAAGATTCAAAGGAAGCAGCAGCTCTCGAATAAATTCACGTTGAGCTCTTCCGTTGCCATCACGAAAAGGATGAATTGCATTAATTTCGCCCATATAAAAAGCTGCACGGGACGGAATTTCATCAAAATTTGTATTTTTAAGATAATTTTCTTCTTTTAATTTTAAAAAAAGTTTATCAAGTTCCCGCTCAATGTATTCACAGTGGCAGAACATTAGTCCTTTTGCGATATCAACGCGCCTGAATTCTCCTGCAAAAGGATAGATATCCTGAAAAATATACTGATGGATTTTTTTTAGATGAGCAGTATCAAATTTACCGTGAACCGGATTTTTTAAAAGCTCAATTAAGCGAGCGCCGGTTATAGTTCTTTCTACTTTTTTTAATTTTTCAGGATCTTCAAGCCCGAAGTTATTTATAAGAACTTCGGTACCTTTGTAACAGTATATATAATCAGATTGAGGTTGGCTCAAGATTCATGCAGCCTTGCAATTCTTTACGGCGTTGACGATAAAATCACGAACCTGTTCAAAAGAAACACGTCCGTCGGCAAAGTCTTTAAGAAGTTTTTCTTCATCTTGGCTAAGTTCTAAATTTTCCATTGCCAAGGTGGCTTTTACTTCATCGATAAGCATTGATGCTCCTTATTTTCAATTACCTGTTAATTATACCAAAAATCATGCTAAAACCGTGATTTTTGTGCTTTAAAGCACAGAAATTTTTAATGAAAAAAACTGTATTTTGTTTCTGCAGATGTGCAGTTAAAGCCATTCCCTTTAAAGCGAACGGCTCCCTGCAGTAAAACCTAAGCGTATGAGACAAATATATTAATATGTGGATAGATAGGTAAGGAAATCAACAAAAGACGGCAGTATCGGGGTAGGTAAGATTCGGGTATGATGAGGTAAATGATAAATCTATATGGCACATAAAATATCTTAAAAGGAAGGCCTCACCTTGAATAGTGTCGGATCTTTAGACTTGGGGACATTAAAGTTATTTGATTTTGCAGTTGCAACTAAGTTTAAGCTAATTTTATTTAGTTAGTATAATAAAAATTAAGGAGGGTTTTTGATGAAAAGATTAATGACTTATCTTTGCTGCGGATTGCTGATAGTGGTCGGAGCGGCAACTGCAGGCATGCATGATAGATTTCATCACGGGCCTCGCGGATTCGGACATGAGTATCCTATGACGGTCAGTCAGATTCGTTCGGGAGTAAAGGATGGTCAGATGGTGTTTTTGCAAGGACGCCTGACTAAATATTTCGGCGGAGAATATTATGAGTTTACTGATGTGTCTGGGGATACGATTGAGGTAGAACTTGATAATGACAGAAACTGGTCTTATCTTAAAAAAGATGAGCTTATTGATTTAATCGGTAGAGTGGATAAGGATATGTTTTCCATTAAAATCGAGGTAAAAAAAGCTTATCCTTCCCAGCGCTCAGTCGGGACTAAATAGGTATCGTCACGGCAGTTTGAAATTTCGTTTTTATAAGCTTTAAAAAGCGGCTCTTGTTGTAGAGCCGCTTTCTTTATTTGAAACTATAAAATTGCGCCTAAAGATTGACGCAGTAAAGCACCGGCGCCGAGAAGACCTGCCTTGGTGTCGGTAATTATATAAACGGGGATCCTTGCAAGATACGGTTTAAAGCGGCCTTTCTCTTCGAAGGCTTCACGGAATTTTGAGTTTTTGAAAAACTCGACAAAACGGGGAACTACGCCGCCGGCAATGTAAACTCCGCCGAAAGTTCCCATCGTTAATGCAAGGTTGCCGCCGAAGCGTCCCATAAGACGGCAGAAAGTATTTAAAGCTTCAAGACAATCGGGATCTGCCGGATTTGCTAAAGCTCCGGCCGTGACGTCAGCAGGTGTCATATTTTCTTTAAGTCTTTCATTGCGCATTGCGATTGCTTCGTAGAGGTTAACAAGACCTGGGCCTGATAACACTCGTTCTGCCGAGACGTGACCGATACGAGCTCTTAAAGTAATAAGAACCATATCTTCACTCATATTGCCCGGAGCTAAATCAACGTGTCCGCCTTCGCCTGGAAGCGGGATCCATTGATCGTTTATATGCACGACATGTCCGACACCAAGGCCGGTGCCGGCGCCGTAGATCGCTATAGGTGCAGAAGGATCTGGTTCTCCGCCGCCGATTTTTATCAAGTATTTTGGATCAACGCAGGTAACGGACATTGACATGGCGGTGAAATCATTGATAACAATGAGCTTCTCAAGACCTAAGGAACTTTTCATCTGTGACTGAGAAAACTCCCAGGGGTTATTAGTCATTTTGACGTAATCGCCGGTAATCGGACAGGCAATGGCAATACATGCCGATGTAAATTTGGCATTGGTTTCCTGACGGAATTTTAAAATACAGCTTTCAAGCGAGTCATTTTCAAGTGCTGAATAAATAATTGGGGTTGTGATAGTTCCGTCTGCAAGGTTGCATAAAGCAAGACGAGCATTGGTGCCGCCGATGTCGCCTATAAGTGCATATCCTGAAAGCTGTGCCATAAATATTTCCTCAAAACGTTGAAGGATAAGTGTGTTATCCATTAAATTGTAGTCTTTTTGACTCTTTTTCTCTACTGTCGACAAGTTGAAATTTGATGTAAATGTTCATGTTTTGGCTCAATTAAAATTAAAGGTTAATTTAGTGTAATTTTCTGTCATTTTTGTGTAGTAAATTAATTAAGGCAAAAATCAACATGATGTAAATTTTGATGATTTCAGATGCAACGGCAGGGTAATCATGTAAGGCAGAGTGCAATATTTTTTAGAGTTTCGGTTATTTGTTTGTAGAATAGATTATATCTTTAGTTTTTCTATATACGGTAAATAAGTTCAACATATAGAAAAAAAAATAAAAATTTTTGAGGATATATATGCTTAATGCTTTGTTTAGTAATGATAAAGACACTGTTTTAAAACCTCGGACTAAAGCAGCAGGACCTGAAGGAGCCTTACCGCTTAACCACGACCTTTTGCGCTATAGCCCGTCGGGAGATTTATTCGGTATGACGATGGATGCAGGCATCGGATGGGATCCTTCGTGTCTTCGTGATGCTGAAGTGCTGATTTTAAGCAATTTAGGCGGAATGCGCGGTTTTGACGGAAAGCCTGTTGCCCTTACATATCATACCGGTAATTTTGAACTTGGTATGCTGGTTGAGGCAGCATCAAGAGAATTTGCCAAAGAGCATATAACTCCTTTTGCTGCATATGTAACCGATCCTTGCGATGGACGTTCTCAAGGAACGCATGCCATGTTTGATTCATTGCCGTATCGCAATGACAGCGCGATGGTTTTAAGAAGACTGATTCGTTCCTTACCGACAGCAAAGGCACTTATGGGGGTAGCAACATGCGATAAAGGCTTGCCCGGCATGATGATGGCATTGGTCTCCTGTCATGATAAGCCCGTTATTCTGGTTCCCGGAGGTACTACTTTGCCACCCGTTGAAGGAGAAGATACGGGGAAAGTCCAGACGATTGGAGCTCGTTATGCCAATAATGAAATTTCATTAGAGTATGCGGCAGCGGTAGGCTGCAGATCGTGCGCGTCAGCAGGCGGTGGATGCCATTTTTTGGGAACAGCTGGGACTTCCCAGGTTATTGCCGAGGCTTTAGGTTTGGCTTTAACTCATTCTGCGTTGGCTCCGTCCGGAGAGGAAATTTGGCTTAAAATTGCCCGTGACAGTGCGATTGCTTTAAAAGATTTATTGTTAAAAGGGATAAAAGTCAAAGATATTGTTACTGACAAAGCTATTGAAAATGCAATGATTATGCATGCGGCTTTCGGCGGTTCAACCAATTTGCTTTTGCATCTTCCCGCTATTGCATATTCCGCAGGATGCAAGATCCCGACAATGGATGATTGGAACAGAATTAACTTAGAGGTTCCGCGTATAGTAAGCGTTAATCCCAACGGACCGATACCACATCCTACTGTTCGCGCCTTTTTATCAGGCGGGGTTCCTGAAGCAATGCTGAAGTTGCGCAGACTGAACATTCTCCATGAGGACGTTATGACTGTAACCGGTATGACTTTAGGTGAAAATCTTGATTGCTTTGAAGATTCCGAGCGCCGCTATGCTTTAAAACGCCATCTAAAGGAAGAAGACGGTGTTGATGCCGATGATGTAATCATGGATATTGATAAGGCAAATTCACGCGGACTTACTTCAACAATCACTTTCCCTAAGGGGAATATCGCACCTGAAGGCGCAGTAATTAAATCTACCGCTATTGATAAAAGCGTTATCGGCCAAGATGGCGTGTATCGCGCCAAAGGAGCGATTAAAGTATTTGTGTCAGAAGAGGATGCCATTAAAGCGATTAAGGACGGAGCCATCGTTAAAGGCGATATTATGTGCGTCATAGGAGGCGGCCCCTTGGGTACGGGCATGGAAGAGACCTATCAATTGACTTCTGCTCTTAAATATCTTCCTTTTGGCAAATATGTCACACTGCTTACCGATGCAAGATTTTCAGGCGTCTCAACCGGTGCCTGCATAGGTCATATCGGTCCTGAAGCTTTAGCTGGAGGTCCTATAGGTAAACTACGTGACGGTGATATTGTCGAGGTTGTAATTGATACGGTTAATTTAAGCGGAACGATAAACTTTTTGGGAACAAAGGATAAACCGTTAACGGTTAAAGAAGGGGAAGCTGAACTTGCCAAAAGGAGCACTCATCCTATGGTCAAACCTCATCCCGACCTTCCTGATGACACTGCTTTATGGGCTGCTTTGCAGGCTGTAAGCGGCGGAACTGCCCGCGGATGTGTTTATGATGTAAAGCGTATTCTGCAGGTGCTTGAATTAGGACAAAAGGCACTAAAAGAGAAAGAAAAATTAAACGCATAAGTTTGGTTTAAGACTACCTCCGCAGCATATTTCAATGCGGAGGTGCTTTGTCAGAACCGTCTTAAGGTTTAACCACTATTTTTACCATAGGATCATCATGATCGATTTGGCGCTTTAAAGCCTCAATCAAACCCTCAAGCCTGATGATCTCGTTTACGTGTTTTTCCTGGACAATTATTCCGCTTGAAAAGAGAACTTTATACACTTTAATTGTACTTTTGTCTTTAAGATCTCCAACGCCATTGTTTGGTGCGATTGTTTAAAAGCAGTTTTGCTTTTTCTTTTAGTTCAGAACCGGCAATCAAAACTAAAACACCGGTCAAAATCAAAGCAATTCCGATGGCCATTTTTAGCGTGAAAAGTTCGTTAAATAATAAAACCCCGATTGCAACGGCAGTAAGCGGTTCAAGAGCTCCTATGATAGAAGTAGGGGTGGATCCTATTATCTTTATTGCTTTAACCATAAAGGTTAAAGAAATGATGGTTGGAACGATGGCAAGAAAGATAGCCCCCATAAAAGCAATCGGGCTGTTTAATGGCAGTAATCGGTTGCTCGATGCGGTAAATGAAAACAAAACTACGCCTAACAAACAAAAAATTGCCATATAAAAGTTCATTTTGATTGCGGACATCATGATTTTACTTTTATTAATAAAAACCATATAGATACAGTAAGATACGGCAGATCCTAATACGCATAAAACACCTTTTAGATTAAATCCTTCTCCGTCTCCGCGGTATAAAAGAGCAATACCAAGCAGCGTAAAGACAATGGCGATAATAATGGTAAAAGAAAGTTTTTCATGAAATAAAAGCGCCATGGTTAGGGCTACGAAAATCGGATAGATAAAAAATAAGGTTGATGCAAGACCTGCGTCCATATAAAGGAAACTTGAAAATAAGGTTAATGCCGAAACGCAGAACAATAAACCTAAAACAGCCATGGTTGTCAGCTCATAAAGTGAAACTTTAAAGCTGATTCTGTTCATGAGCATAACCACGGCAAAACATACGGCAGCTAAGATAAAACGATAAAAAATCACTGAGGAAGGATTAAATCCTTCACTGTACATAATAAGTCCGCCAAGCGGGTTTGTACCATATGAAACGCCTGCTATGACAGCGCAGAAAACTCCCCATGCTTTATCAGTATTGCTCATTTTTCGGATACCTTACAAGAGAAAGTTAAGTTAAAAGTTTTGGTAAAGAATGGGCGAAATTATAAAAACAATTTGTTAAAAAATTTAACTTTTTAGAAAATATTGATTTTTGACGTCATGTGCGTTTGTTTATTCTATATCCGCCTAACCTTTCAGTTTCAGATCTTGTATTCAAATTGAAAGGAACTTCCTCCGTTATTATTCGCAACAGAAATTATCCATCTGTCAAATTACAGCTTTAGGGCAATGCTTTATGATCTCCTTCTTATTTTGCTTCTTTTTGTGGCGGTGCTCCGATATCTATTATCCGTCAATATATTGAGGCAGTAGAAAACGCTAGATTAAAAATTGATCTTCTCCTCGCGATGAGATCCGCCCTAAAGGACGAGGTTTTAGCTGCTGATCTTTTTTGATAAAAGTTATACAAAGCTAACGTTACTATTACCTCTTAATAATTTTTAAAGAAAAGAACGATTCACCTTTAATCAAAGTGCAGGTTATAACGCTTCCTCAATTGCTGCAACTTCACGGATGGGTGCGTGCCCGTCCTCTTTGTTTTCGTTAATAATAACTACGGCAAGAGCTATTACTTCTTTATCGGTAAGCCTTAAACCGTAGCTTTTTTCTTTTATTTGTTTTTGGGCTTCTTTAAGTTTAGTTTTGACGCTGTCAGCGCTGTCTGTGATTTTAAATTCACAAATGTAAAGATGCTGGTCGTCTTCAAAACATAGGTCACTTCTGCCCATTGATGTTTGATATTCGGTATAAGTGTTATAGCCGATTATCTGTAAAATTACTTTGTAGATATCTCTAAAAGCGTATTCTTTAAAATAGTGTATGCTCTCATAAGAAAACTCGTTTAATATTTTGTTAAATTCTTTTTTTAGACTTGCAAAATCTTTTTCTTTAAGCGCTTTGGTTATAGATGATTCGTAAGTGTAACTAAAGGAAGCTACGCTTTTATTAGTTATTTTTTCAAGAACCAGTTCAGCAAAGGCTTCTTTTACTTCAAGATTTGGCAGACCGACGTCTAAAAATTTTCGGTGAGCGCTTTTAATCGTAAAATATCCGGCTTGGTACAATATGGCAAAAAACGGAAAATCTTTATCTTCTATGCTTTTAATTGTAGGAGATAAAGATGCAGTATCGGTTCTTTTTATAAACTCAAGATTTAAATAGTCGACAAGCTCGGTTTTTTTTACTGTTTTGTCTATAAAGTTATTCAAATAATTGATTAGTAATGACGGTTTTGCACCACCTGTTTCAAGCCAGTAGGGTTTAAATCCGTATTGCGGTTTTTTTAGAAAGTTTAAAATTGACCACGGATTGTACACATGATGCTCACATTCTTCATCAAACGAATAACCGTCATAATTATTTTTAAGCTCATTTAAAATGCGCTCATAAGTATATTTATTGGTTTTGTCTTTTTTGTTTAAAGTCTCTGCGGCATTTTCTATATACTTTTTAAAGTACAGTTCAAGATCTGTTTGAGTATAGCCGACGATAGCTCCGTAATCAGGTTCAAAGCTTATATCTTCAATATTATTAAATGCGGAAAAGATTGAGGTGTTTGAGTAACGCGTTACTCCCGTAATGAAAATAAATCTGAATTTGTCCGAAAAACTTTTTACGTTGGAAAAAAACTCTGAAAATAACGCTCGTCTTTTCTCAAATTCTTTTTTGTCTCCCATTGTGGCGGTTAAAGGTGCGTCATACTCGTCAATGAGCAAAACTAAGGATTTGTCTTCTGCTGTTTCAACAGTTTTGGCAAAAGATGCAATGACGTCTCCTTCATCGGCAATACTTAAATTTTCTGTCTCAAAAGCTAATTTTAAAAGTAAATAAAATTTGTCCTCAAAAGGACGATTTTCCGTATCTTCTTTAATTCTTGAAAAGTCAACATGTATTACTTTATAAGTTACGTCATTCCATAGATTTTCTGTCTGGATTTTTAGTCCTTTAAATCTGTTAAGTCCGTTAGAAAATAGCTCATGAAAGGTACTTACCAATGTGGATTTACCGAACCTGCGCGGGCGGGATAAAAAAATCGGACCTCTAAAACAGGCAAGATTTGCAACTAAATCTGTTTTATCTACATAAATCATCGAATTTGCAGAAAATTCTTTAAATGAAGTAATGCTAAGCGGCAGTTTGGTTAAATCAATCATGGCAATAAATTAATAAAAACATATTAAGAATAATGCTCTGATTATTCTTAGGACAATGAGCTATAGCTTCAGCAAAATTACACATTACTTTCTTTAATATCGCAAACATCAATCCAAGCTTTGGCATTGGCGTATTGATAGAGCTCTTCAAGGTTAAGCTCAATTGCGCTGTTGCTGCTGCCGCATGCGGGAAAGACCGTTGCAAATCTTTTAAGGGATTCATCAAGATAAACCTCAACATGATCTTTTACGGCAAAAGGACATATGCCGCCGACGGCATGACCGATAAGCTCTTCGGCGCGATCTGCCGGCACCATTTTTGCCTTCATGCTGAAAAAGGTTTTGAATTTATGGTTATTGACCTTGGTATCTCCGGCGGTGACTATGAGAATAACTTTATCGTCTTTGGTTAAAAATGACAGTGTTTTGGCAATTTTGCAAGGTTCACAGTTTAAAGCAATGGCGGCAAGCTCTACGGTTGCACTTGAAACCGGAAATTCAAGCAAGCGATCTTCCATATTAAACTGTTTAAAGTACTCTTTTACTGCACTAAATGACATATTGCACCTGCTTTATTGTTAAATTTAATATTTTCCACAGAATTTACAGTATAAATCAGGAATCATTTAAAAGATATTTGAGAATTAGTGCTCATTCATATCCATGTCCTTAAGCATATAAAAAATCAGCCTCAATCGTAGTCTTTATCGGGGCTTCAGCCAAAAATTTAATCACAGCTTCAAAGCTTTTAAATGCTTCTTCCCGCGTGTTTGAAGTTTGTGATTTTCGATATTGATTGGCAAGAGTTCGGATCAAGTTGAGATTTTGCTTAAGCGCGCTGATATCGAGTTTAAATAAATTTACGCAAAATCCGTCCCTCCACGGGTCACAGTTAACGAATACCTTGTACATGGAGATGTAATACCTGTGTTTTTCATCAAGGTAAAGGTAAATCAGGTATTTTATGATTGCCGCAATAAGACTTGCCTGAGCAATGGTATAGACAATGGTGAGATAGGAAGTATTGACGCCTCTTAAATTAACTCCGCTTTTAAGGCATTTAAACAGGAGCTCTATCGACCAACGCAGTTTTTGGATTAATACTGCATATTGTGCC
>NZ_GL830990.1 GCF_000188195.1 Succinatimonas hippei YIT 12066 | reverse complement strand
GCCGCTATGCCGCGCTTAAAGCCGCATTAACCAACAACAACGACTAAAGATACCGGATATTTAAGGAGTTAATTATGTCAGCCCACTCAATCTTAAATTTAATGCGTGAACTGGATTTACGCGGAGCTCTGTCAGCTTTCGAACGCCTCGTCTCCTCCCCTCAGGAGCTTGATGCCATGCCCGCGCAGCTGCTGCTTGAGACCTTATTGCAAAACGAGGTCAACGACCGCTTGACCCGTAAGCAGCACAGCTTACTTAGAATGTCGCATCTGCCTTATGTCATTTCTCCCTCCGACATCGCTTATGACAACATCCGCGGTGAAGAGTTCAAAGCTAAACTCGTGTCTTTAATGACTTTGGATTTTATCAGGCTCGGCCAGAATCTCACCGTCTTCGGCAGTGCCGGCACCGGTAAAAGTTTTGTGGCCGTGATGCTGGGTCGACTGGCATGCATGTCGGGATATACGACTTTGTATTATTCATCTTCAGAGCTTATCGACAACTTGCAATTATCTTACGGCTCACCTAACTATCAGTCCAAGCTTAGAACTCTTGCCGTCAAATCCCTGCTGATTTTGGATGATTTTTGTCTGACCGACTACACTCCTGCTGCCCAAAATATCCTCTTTGACGTGCTTAATGCCCGCTACGGCAAAAAGAGTACCGTTATCGTGTCACAGAAACTACCCGATGCCTGGCTTGATATGCTGGGAGCCTCCGCCTTGGCTGAATCCATCGTTGAACGTGCCGGCAACAACAATTACACCTTAATTTTGAAAGGAGACTCCCGCCGCTCTTCGCTTGATTGAAAATTAATTTTATCTCTTAAAGGCTCTTTCTTTAGGAATGGGCCTTTTTTTTATGTTAATCATCAGGTCTTTACTCAGATCCTGCAATGATTTTCAACGATCATTCGATGATATTTTGCGATCGTGCCGTGATTTTGCCGGATCCTGTTATGCTTTTAGCAGATCATTTATATGATTTTATTTGATAAAACATAAAGTTAATTAAAATCAAACTTTTTTACGGTAAAAACTCTGTACAAAAGTGTTGACAAATAATTACTTTGTCATGCAGGATAAAAAAAGAACAAAATGATGTGAAAGAAACATCCGGTTGGAACTGAAAAATCACTCCGAGATGATCCGCGCTCTGCTCTGAGTTTTCGGATCTTCTTACGATAATATTCTCAGATCTTCTTCGTAATATTTAACA
>NZ_GL830989.1:53438-78064 GCF_000188195.1 Succinatimonas hippei YIT 12066 | reverse complement strand
GCATTAGGCAATATAGTGCAAATTTTACAGTGCTTCTTCGTTTTCATCACCGGTTCTGATACGGACAACTTTGTCTAAAGTATGAACAAAGATTTTTCCGTCACCGATTTTTCCGGTAAAAGCCGATTTTTTGATTGTCTCAATGCATTTTTCGACTTCTTCGTCTTTAACCGCTAATTCAACTTTAATTTTAGGAATGAAGGATAAGACATATTCAGCCCCGCGATAAAGCTCAGTATGACCTTTCTGTCTGCCGTAACCGCGGACGTCACTTACCGTAAGACCGTTGATGCCGATAGTCGTAAGAGCTTCACGAACCGAATCAAGTTTAAAAGGCTTGATAATTGCTTCGATCATTTTCATTTTTCATGTCCTCCGATTACAGGTTGTAGCCGCGTTCGCCGTGAACGGCAATATCAAGACCTTCACGTTCGGTTTCATCGCTGACTCTGATTCCGCCGGTCAGAAGTCCTGCGACTTTAAAGGCGATAAAGGAAGCAATTCCTGACCAAATAACGGTTATGACAATTGACATAAACTGACCGTATACCTGTCCGCCGATAGATGTCCATTCGCCTTTGAATCCGGCTCCGCCTAATGACGGGGCGCAGAATACGCCGGTTAGCAATGCTCCGATGATGGCTCCGATACCGTGAATGCCGAATACGTCCAAGGAGTCGTCAATACCGGTTAAACGCTTGAAGCCGTGAACACCCCATACGCAGCAGACACCGGCAGCAATTCCGATAACGAGAGCGCCTAACGGTCCGACAAATGCGCAGGCCGGAGTGATGGCGACAAGTCCTGCCAGAACACCTGAAACGGTACCTAAAGTTGACGGCTTTTTATACATAATCCACTCTACGCACATCCAGGAGAGAGCCGCGGCAGCAGGAGCGATGGCGGTGTTGATGAAGGCCAATGCGCTGATGGCGTCAGCGGTAAGTTCAGATCCTGCGTTAAAGCCGAACCATCCGAGCCACAGCATGCCGCCGCCAATATAGGTTAAGGTCAGGTTGTGCGGTGCGAGGTTAATTTTGCCTAAATCACTGCGCTTGCCGAGCATGTAAGCACCGACGATACCGGCAACTGCGGCATTGATATGAACAACATCACCGCCGGCAAAGTCATAGGCTGCAAATGTCGAATCAATAAATCCGCCACCCCATACCATATGGGCAAGAGGAGCATAGGATAAGAGCATCCAGAGCAAGATACCGATTAATAAAGCGCTAAAACGCACACGCTCAACCAAGGCGCCTACGATAAGGCATGAAGCGATGGCACAAAAGGCTGCCTGGAAAATAAAGAAAGTATATTCACTTAAAGCTCCTGATAATGAATCTGAATTTACTGACAGTAAAAAGGCTTTATCCAGATTTCCGCTAAAGGAAGCGAACAAATGATCGCCTGATGAAAAGGCAATCGAGTAGCCGGCTACAAGCCAGAATAAAATAGCGATAGAGCAGACGGCAAGACACTGTTCAAGAACTGATAAGGCATTTTTGGCGCGAACCAGTCCTCCGTAAAAAAGACCGATAGCAGGTATTGACATAAGCAATACCAAAACGGCGCAAAGAAGAATGTATCCGTTAGCAGCCTGATCTAATGTTCCGTCTTCAGCTAAAACCGGACAGCTTAAGGATAGTGCAACTAATGCACCAATAAAGTGCTTTTTCATAATAATATCTCCGTGATGAGATTTTGTTTAACTTCACCTACACATTAAACCTTTGGCTTTTATATTCAATAAATTTATAAAAATTCACAAAATTGATACGATAAATAGTATATATTCACTAATTTGACGCTTAATTTCACATTAATTGTGCGTGTTTATATATAGGGCAAATGCTTTTTTATTGAAATTTAATAGCTTTGTCGAAGCCTTGGGACACTTGGTTAAAATCGTTATGAAAACATTAAAGAAATGAGCTAAATTTGCGATTAAAAAAACGGCGTATAGTGAAAGTCGTAATTAGGTTAGCTTTAAGCCGCAAGATCTGAACTTAATTTTTATGCGTGATTTTGATTATGAGCGGTGATTATCAGCTCTTTGTTACTTCAGCCTTATATTCGATATGTCTTTTTAGTGCGCACTTAAATGAGGTCGTAGCAATTTCTGGTCTAATGGCTTTAGGCTGCTTTATCTGTCACTTTTTTATCGGTTTTTATCAATGTTTTCGGCTGTTTCCGCACACTGTCATTTAGTCTGGTACTTTTAGCTTTGACTTTAGGGGGATTTTCTTTTGTACTTAACTTATTCTTTTTGCCTGTGAGCATTTCATGTACGGTATCAGCATCGGTTGTGCCGGAACGGCAATAGGAACTATGGTAGATTACTGACTATTGCTTGTTATGACATTGTTTTGCGTAGAAAAATTTTCATGATGAGAGCTTAGTCATGACAAAATGCTTTTGTTGTTGCATCTACTTACAGGTTTCATGCATCTAAATCGTTCAATAACTCGTCTAACGAGTTGAAAGTTTTTCCGTCTTTTCTGGTTGTAAGGAATTCATCAAAAGCTTGTTCACTTGGAAAGTTAAAGGCTCTCCAGACCGGTTGGTAAAATTGACCCTCTATCGTCAATACGCGTCTGTCAAACTGTCTTAATGCCGTATAAAAAATAAGTTTTTCCGCTTTGTCAGGATATCTTTTTCTTAATTTTAAACGGCGCATTTACACGTTAGCATATCTTGCCATTAGATTTCTCCATTCCTTTTAAGGAAAATGTAAAACCATTCTGTAGGTGGATCATATTTCCATTATTGTTCAAATTAATTTCATTTAGAAACGATAATTAAAGTCAGCGGATATATTAAAGCCGGTAAGCTCAGAGCCGGTTTCAGCCCCGCAGGTAAGCCCTGCTGAAAAGCCGCTTGTAAGCTCAAGCTCTGCGCCTAAATTAAGATAAATACCGTAGCTCCCGTCACGCTTAAGTTCAGAATCAAAGGTCGGTGCCTTGGTATATTTAAAAGAGGCAGTTGTATGATCTTTGTTATACGTTACATCGTAGAAGTAAGACGCATCGGCAAACAGCATGAAAGAGCTGCCTGAGGTATTTTTCTGCTGCAGTTTAAAGCGCCAGCCAAGCTCTAGCGGCAAACTGTCATAAGTTGTGCCGTCTATGTTTATGGCAGCGCTGCCGCTTTCGTCAATATCAGGGGTACGAATTAGACTATAGTGTGCTGCGGCAAAAGGACCTGTGCACAAAGTAGAATTGTCGTTTGTAAACAAGAGGTCATAACCTGCAGCAGCTTGCACAGAACCGATGAAAGACAGCCAGTCGCTATCCATTGTGGCGCGATAGCCGTTGACGCTTACTATGCGATCCATATCACCGTACTGCATTCCGGCACGGATGCTGCCCTGCAGGTAAAATCCATCGGAATGAGGGCGATATAGACCACGCAGACCTAAAAGCGCACTTTGTGCTTTTGCCTCGGCACCATTATTGCCTTTAATATCGGTGTTAAGTGAGTTTAAGGTAAGATTGACGCCTAGCGTCAATGCGCCTGTTAACTTAGTATCCGCACCGATTACAGCACTGTAGCCGTCACTTTCCCAGGAAGCTCCGTCCGAGTCATAAACACTGTAAAGCACATCCCCGTAAATTTTAGTGCCGTAAATTTCCTCAATGGGATCTGCCCACAGACGGTAAAACAGTTTTCGGTCTTGAGCGTTAAGTAGACGCAATGAAGCCTGTGCTGCTGCGCTGTAGCTTTCAGCGCTGACGGAGTGTAGAGCCTTGCGAATGGAGCTCCCTGACAGGGAAGAAAAATCCAAGGCTGAAATAAGATCGGCGTAGGGTGAATCGGCGCTGTCGGCAAGATGAACCAAAGCGTAACCTGTTGAGGCAGCAGCTACACTGTCGGCATACCGGGCGTAAGCATCAGGATTGCGGTAGACCTTGCCTGATGCAAAGTACTCTGTTTGTCCGGTATTGGAATTTGAACCAGATTCTAGATTAGTAATATTTAAGGTCGGTGATAGGGCATCGATCTTAACGGTGTCAAAATTGTCTTCTGACTTATTGTTATATTCTATTTTTAAAGAGGTCTTTGTTTCTTGGTTGTTTGAGTAGTAGGCTCGTGGCAGAAGCATGGTAAGAGTGCCGTCAAGCTTCGCACTTTCAGCTGACACATTCGCAGCAGAAGGAAGTCGCAGCACGCTGTTCTCACCTAAACTTATGGTCTGCGTTTTCAGGGCATAACCGTTTGCATCGCTCCCTAAAAGTGACAGCTTTCCATTATTAGACAGACTTAACGTTTGTGTGGTACCTAAAACGGTCAGCTCTCCGTCGGTAAGATTCACATCAAGACTTTCAGGACCATAAATTGAACCGTACAAGGTCATGGCAAATTTACGATCAGTATCTCCGGCACCGAAGATCAAGTCGGTAGTGAGATCAAAATCTTTATTCTCTTTGACAAATGCAGTAATGTACTCATTGTCAGGATCCCAGTTAGAGATAATATTGCCTACTATCTGAGCTCCCGGCAGAACATTAATTTCCTGCACTAAGGCATTGTCGGAGATATATACGGCAGCTGCGTTTCCAGCAACAGTTCCGGTGATATTCACCTCACCCATCAAGGCACCGAAGTTGGTGATCTCAAACCCGTTGTTATCTTTCTTTGCAAGCGACCATTCACCACTACACTCATCAAAGTAACAATAAGAATTAAATACATCTTTTTCATCAACAGAGGTCCAGATATAAGATCCACGGTATTCCGTTTCGTTTCCTAGCAGATTGCCGCCAAAATCAAAGCGTAGAGCAACACCGCCTTCGCCTAAGGCGGTAATTGTGCCTTGGGCGTTGAGTTCCTGATCACTGCCGTAGGCAAATAGCACACCGGTACCGTTAAGACCGTCTGCTCTTACCTGTACCGCATCGGCGATGGTGATTTTGTTTTCTGATCCGTCAACGCGAATGCCGACTCCGCCTGTTCCTCCTGCTAACAGATCGGCTGCCTGCGTTATCTTATTGTTTTTGCCGTAAACATGCAGTCCGGTACCTAAAGTCGCGGTATTGGGCTGCCCATTAATATAGGCGCTTCCGTCTGCTGTTCGTGCATAAAAGCCCTGCGTATTGACGATGGTTTGATTATTTGCATAAATCGATCTGCCGTAGAAATTTTTACGGTCGATGGTATAGCCGAGATCCTGAAATGCCGCTAACTCGGCTTCCATGAAGAAAGTGTAGTTACGATAGTTCTGGTGACTCATCATGGAACGGTCAAGCTCAAAGTGCGACAGTTCAAAGAACTGATTCCAATCCTGGTTATACTCTACTCCGTTAACCGGAATGCCCTTAAGGTCGGATCCTGCTAAAACTTCGCTTACGTGCTGTCCTTTAAAATACACTCCTGATTGTGCACCATCACCTACAAGAAAAATATTTTCTTCAGAGTCATCTGTATTGTAAGAATTAAGGGCAACCAGTTCTTTTTCTGTGGAATATTGCACGTCGCAACAATCATAGAGAAAATTGTTAAAGTTAAGATCATAGCCTTCTAAAAAGCCGACGCCCAAAGCGTGACCGAACTCATGAAATACCGTAGCGGCATAATCAAAACCGTCCCCGTCAGGCAAGGTATACCAGGTGGTGGGATAGTTAAAATCAAGACCCTCACTGATAAATACGAATGCCGGCAGCTGTGCAGGCTTGTTCATAGTAAATTGCCCGAGCGGACCCACCACGCTTTCAGGCTTGCCGGATGCATTTAAATTTGGATAAGAGGTAGCGGCGGCATTTCCGAGTTGTTCATCCAATCCCAGAACCTGCACTTTGACAGGAGAGGTGTTTACAGTTCCGGGACCCAAGATCTCCGCCCACAAGGATCCTGCCATAATTAGTCCGCTTATTTCCTCGTCTTTAAGATTGCGCTGAGCGGTACTGAATTCATCTTCTTCCCCATCTGAAAAAGCATCCGGCAGTTTTTGCATGTTCTCGCCTGCATTTAAAACCTGCAGTTCAAACATCGGTTTACCTTTATAGTTGATGAGGTAGAGGGTAGAGGCTTCACTTTGCTGCAGAGGCAGGGAGCATAACATAGATACGGCAACGCTTAAGGCGCTGCGTTGCAGCGTCATATGTTTCCGGCATTTGCAGTTATAGATTTTTTTGCCGGCTAAGATTTTATTTTTCATGTTGACTTTTTCCTCTCCGGCAAAAACTCAGACAACCTTGGAATAGAATACTTGCGCGGTATTTTGTTTGTCATGATAAAGGTAAAAACTTTGTTTGCCTATCAGTTTTTTCAGCTGCAGGAACGGATCGATTATTAATCTTTTAAGGATTAAGGATGTTTATTTTTTAAGCTGTAAAATTTCGGATTCGGAAAGACCGGTCGCTTTTATGATTTGCTGTATGGATAGCCCCATCTCAAGCAAGGTTTTAGCCGTTTCCAATGCCTGAATTTTCTTGCCTTCAGCTTTACCCTCAGTTCTTCCTTTTGCTATTCCTTCAGTTAGACCTTCAGCCCTGCCTTCGGCTTTTCCGATTTCTTTACCCCGAAGCTCCGCAGAACTTATAGCCGATACGAAATCCATCTCAGCCCGATCTGCCGCCTCATAGCGCAGCATCTCTTCCTTATCCTTGCTATACACTTTCTCTATCCTCGACAACTCTTTAAACATTTCTTCCTCAGGAATGATTTCTTCTCCTGCAGGTACCGTGGCACTTAGATATTTTACCCATTGCTCAAGACGGCTTAACTTGCTCTTTTCGTTTACCCTGCACTTTTTAAATTCTATAAAATGCAGTGTCGACAAGTTGGTTAAGCGTGAATGTTCGTCGTCTTCGTTGTAATGATAGCATGAGTGATAGTTAGACGTACTAAGATGGTTTTCAGTTAAAAAGGTAATAATTATCACCGGCGTAAGTTTGTGATAAGGAACGCCTTTGGTGATTTGGTCATGAAGGACATTTAAAGCGTAGTAACAGCATCTTGCCCCGATATCGGCTTCACGGTACTGCTGGATTTCGATGGAATAAATACGCTTATTGGTTTTGGCTCTTATATCAAGGATACCTGCCTTTTCATCATGATGGGACGGAGTAAAGACACGGTCTTCTAAGGTGACGTCAATAATTTTTTCATCTTCAGGATGGGAGCCTTTATCAAAAATGACGGCATTTAATAAGTCGATAAGAAAAGCTTTATGCTCACGTTTAGAGAGAATGTGTTTGGCAAAAGCGTCGTTGGTACGCTTTAAGGAAACTGACGGTGAAACTACGGTGAAAGAAGATTTTGACAAGATGCCTCCTTTAATAAAACAAAAGCATCATTGTGCCTAAGTGCAAAAGCTGACCCGGTCATAAACACTGCAAATTACACACAACGCTTCTACAAGGCGCATAAATCCAAGGGAAAATTTTTTAACTTTTTTATTGCACTGCTTTGGTGAGCTTCTTGAAGTTTAGAAAAAACAGCTTAAAAAGAATAAAGAGCTTAATTTTTAGAGTAGATTTTTATCTTATAAAACAAATAATTTTAAATAAAAAAGTTCCCCAAGGGCGGTTTAGACCTTCAGGGAACTTTGAGCAACAGGTAGTCTTTAGTGATTTAAATAACGATTAACCGCATAGGCACATTGTCTGCCCTCTGCGATTGCGTACACAACCAGTGATTGTCCTTTTCGTCCGTCTCCTGCGGCAAACACTTTATCGCAGGACGTCTTATAAGCGTTTTCTCCATCAGTCGGGGCGGCAATATTACCTCGACTATCAGTTTTAAGTTTAAATTCGTTTACGAGCGATAAACTCGGATGAGCATATCCCATGGCGATAAGGACAATATCGGCATCCATTTGTCCTTGGGTGCCTTCAATCGGAGTGATCTTGCGATTGGGACCCCATTTGACTTTTACTGTACGGATTGAACTTACTTTTCCTTCACCTTCAAAAGAGGTGGTATTGGTAGAGAAAATTCTCGTACAGCCTTCCTGCTGGGAAGTGGATGTTCTTTTTATCTTTTTGTAATAAGGAAAGCCGCAGTGCGGATCGACGTGCTCGGGCAATTCATCGTGATAGTCAAGCTGAGTGACCGAGCTTGCACCTTTACGGATAGCTGTTCCGATACAGTCGGAAGCGGTTTCACCGCCGCCGATGACAACAACTTTCTTGCCCTTTACGTCAATAGGATTGGTTACTTCCCCGTCATTTTCCTTATTTTGCGCGATAAGAAAATCAAGGGCAAAATAGATGCCTTTTAACTCGCGTCCCGGAATTTTCAGATCGCGCGGCTGTTCGCTCCCGGGACATAATACAACTGCATCATATTGTTTTGTAAGCGATTGTCCGCTTATAAAGTTTGTTGCCTCACAGTGAACGCCTTCCCCCAAATCTTCCTTCTTGCCGACCATGGTGTTAACGATGAATTTGACTCCTTCTTGTTCCATTTGGCTTAAACGGCGATCAATAAGACTTTTGGAGAACTTAAAGTCAGGGATCCCAAAACGCAATAATCCGCCTATTTTGCTGTTTTTTTCATACACGGTTACGTGATTGCCAAGCCGGGTTAATTCTTGGGCGCAAGCTAAAGCAGCAGGGCCGGAACCTACTATAGCTACATGCTTGTTGGTATTGCGCTCGGGCTTAAAGACACCGACAAGGCCGTGGGAGAAAGCATATTCGCTGATTTTACGTTCAATCGCCTTAATGCTTACACTTTTATCAGTAAGGCTTAAAGTACAACCGTCTTCACACAAAGCAGGACAGATCCTTCCGGTAATTTCCGGAAAGTTATTGCTCATGGAAACAATTTTATAAGCCTTTTCAAAGTTTCCTTCGCATACTGCCTGATTAATTTCCGGCATAACATTATGCAAAGGGCAGACGCGAGTGCAGAAAGGAATTCCGCAGTCCATGCAGCGACCTGCTTGATTGATTGCCGTTTTATCGTCATACGTTTTTATAAACTCATCAAAATGACGAATTCTTACGGCAACATCCTGATGCTCGGGTTCGACCCGCGCAAACTCAATAAATCCGCGTTCAAAACCCATTTTATGCATTCTCCTTGTTGATAGACTGCAAAGCCTTTAAGTACTCTTGCGGCAAGACCTTAGCGAAGTTTTCAAGTTCATGGTCAAAATCATTTAAGATCTGTGCGGCCTTATGGCTGTCAGTTGCAGCAACGTGCTCTTGCAATAGATTATAAATGTTTGTTTTATCGTTAAAATCTCCCGGATGTTTTGAGTCCTCATTGCAATAGCTTACAATAAAGTTTCCGGCTGCAAGATAGTTGTTAAGTGTATGCTCAGGGTCATAAACGTAGGCAATGCCTCCTGACATTCCGGCACCGAAATTTCTATTTACCGGGCCTAAAATCATGACGGTTCCACCTGTCATATATTCACAACCGTGATCGCCGCATCCTTCACATATTGCAGTAGCTCCTGAATTTCGGACTGCAAAACGCTCTCCGCATCTGCCGTTTAAGAAAGCTTTGCCTGAGGTTGCACCGTATAAACAGGTATTGCCTGCAATGATATTTTCATCTGCCTTGCCGGAAAATTCTGCCGCTTTGCGGATTTTGATAATTCCGCCGGATAATCCTTTACCGACATAATCATTGGCTTCACCCGTAAGATTTAGGGTAATGCCCTTTGCAAGAAATGCTCCGAAGCTTTGTCCGGCTGTTCCTTGCAGATTTAGAGTAATGAAATTATCCGCAAGTTCTTTTTTATTCTTGGTAACAGCATTAGAAATTAAGGTTCCTACTGCACGATTGGTGTTGGCTACAGAACTGTTGATTGAGAGTTCTTTATTATTTTTTAATGAGTTTTGAACCTCATTTAAGAATTTGCTGTCTAAAGCTTTATCAATGTCATGCTGTTGTTTTGTCGTGTTATAAGTAGAATCGCTTGATGCAACTTTAAAAAAGATCTTCTTAAAGCTTAGATCATGAGCTTTTATCGAATCATTTATTTGTTTTTTATCAAGTAAATCCACTCTGCCGATTAAATCATCAATCTTTCTTATACCTAGAGACGCCATGATTTCACGTGCTTCTTCGGCAACGAAATAGAAATAATTGATGACAAAATCAGCCTGACCTTTAAAGTTTTTGCGCAAGACCGGATCTTGTGTCGCAATACCGGCAGGGCAGGTGTTCTTTTGGCATTTGCGCATCAACACGCAGCCTAAAGTAACTAAAGGAGCCGTGCCGAATCCGAATTCATCTGCACCTAAAATTGCTCCGATAACCACATCACGCCCGGTCTTTATTTGGCCGTCAACCTGAAGACGTACGCGTGATCTTAAATTGTTAAGCTGCAGGGTTTGCTCAACTTCGGCAAGACCGATTTCCCAAGCCGAGCCGGTATTCTTTACCGAGTTTACAGGAGCAGCTCCGGTACCGCCGTCGTGCCCTGAAATCACCATATGATCAGCTTTGCATTTAGCAACACCGGCGGCAACAGTGCCGATCCCGTGTTCTGATACGAGCTTAACTGAGATTTCCGCTTTAGGATTTATGAGTTTTAAATCATAGATAAGCTCTGACAGATCCTCAATTGAGTAAATATCATGATGGGGCGGCGGTGATATCAAGCCTATACCCGGCAAACAATGACGCAGGTAGGCAATATAAGGGGAAACCTTATGCCCCGGAAGCTGACCGCCTTCTCCGGGTTTTGCTCCTTGAGCCATTTTAATTTGAATGACGTCAGCACTTTCAAGGTAGGATGCGGTAACACCGAAACGGCCTGATGCTACCTGCTTGATTCTTGATCTTAAGCTGTCGCCCTTTTTTAGCTGAATAGGGACAACCACGTTATCGCCTAAAACATCGGTTAAAACGGTATCTTCCTTAATTGGTTCAAAACGCTTAGGATCTTCACCGCCTTCACCGCTATTTGACATTCCGCCCAAACGATTCATGGCAATAGCCAAAGTACAGTGCGCTTCAGCCGAAATGGAGCCCATAGACATGGCAGCGGTTGAGAATCTTTTTACGATATTATCGGCGCTCTCGACTTCTGATAATGGAATAGGATTTGCGGCTTTAAATTTAAACATACCGCGGATAGTCATTAAGCGTTTTGACTGATCGTTTATTATCTGAGCATATTTCTTATATTTATCGTAAGATTTTTCTCGTACTGACTCCTGCAGCAGGATGACAGCTTCGGGCGTCCACATATGCTCTTCACCGTCAGTACGAAAGTTGAGGTTTCCTCCGGAACTTAACATATCGTCAGAATAGGATTTGGGGGCGAAGGCTTCCTTATGGCTTCTGACTGCTTCTTTTGCTACCTCAAATAATCCGATCCCTTCAATCGGGGAGTTGGTATTAGTAAAGTAACGGCCTATAAATTCACTGTTAAGACCGACGGCTTCAAAGATTTGAGCGCCGATATAGGACATATAAGTTGAAATACCCATCTTGGCCATGATTTTTGCAAGACCTTTATCGATGGATTTTATGTAGTTGTGTAACAGCAGATCCTGCTCTTTCAAATCGGAACCCATGCTTTTTACTAATGATAAAGCAGCATAAGGGTGAATGGCTTCGGCTCCGTAGCCTGCCAACAGAGCAAAATGATGGACAAGACGCGCAGATCCCGTTTCAACTACAAGTCCGGTACTGGTTCTAAGACCGTTTGCAACTAAGCACAAATGTACGGCGGATAGGGCAAGAAGCGCAGGAATCGCAACCCGATCGGCACTTACGTTTTTGTCGGTAACGATTAGGATATTAACACCTGATTTAACTGCATCAACGGCTGCGGCCTTGATACTTTCAAGACGTGCTTCAATGCCGTCTGATCCCCAGTTAAGCGGATAAGTGATATCAAGTTCTTTTACACGGAACTTGTTTGAGGTGTAAGAAGAAATTCTGCGGATTTGCTCCATTTCTTCATCAGTTAAGATCGGCTGCTCAACTTCAAGGCGTACCGGCGGATTGCTGGAAACTATATCCAAAAGATTAGGGCGCGGACCTATAAAAGAAACGAGAGAAGTTACAAGCTCCTCACGTATCGGATCGATAGGAGGATTTGTTACCTGTGCGAACATTTGTCTGAAATAATCATACAAAAGGCATGATTTTTGGGATAAGACGGCAAGAGGCGCATCATTACCCATGGACATAATAGGCTCTTGCCCGTTTTGTGCCATGTTTTTAATAATGCGGTCAACTTCTTCGCGGTTATAGGCAAAGACCTTAAGTAATTGGTTAAGATTTAACGGACTTAAAGTTTCAGGTGCCTTTACTTCTTTGTGGTCAAGCTTAAAACGCAGCTTTTCTACCCATTCGCGGTAAGGACGCAGAGTTGAAAGGGTAGTTTTAATTTCATGATCATCAATAATTCGACCTTGTTCCAGATCGATAAGCAGCATTCTTCCCGGTTCAAGGCGCAGTTTCCTGACGATTTTCTTTTCCTCAACAGGCAGAACGCCGGCCTCTGATGCCAAAATTACTTCTTCATCTGTAATGTAGTAGCGGGCAGGACGCAAACCGTTGCGGTCAAGTGCGGCACCTATTTGTCTGCCGTCGGTAAAGACTATTGCAGCAGGGCCGTCCCACGGTTCCATCATTGCAGCATGATATTCATAGAAGGCGCGCAGCTTAGGATCCATGGATTGATTCTTCTCCCATGCCTCAGGAACCATCATCATAATGGCTTGTGCAATGGGATAGCCTGACATGGTTAGAAGCTCAACAGCATTATCAAAAGATGCGGAGTCAGACTGATCTTGGAAAATTAAAGGCCAAAGCTTTTGTAAGTCGCTGCCAAAAAGAGGGGAGCTGATATTTTTCTCGCGTGCCAAGATCCAATTGAAATTGCCTCTTAGGGTATTTATTTCTCCGTTATGGGCAATCATACGGAACGGATGAGCAAGAGACCATTGCGGGAACGTATTGGTAGAAAAGCGCTGATGAATAATCGCGAAAGCTGAAGTGCAGCGCGAATCGGTCAAATCTTTATAATAGATGCCGACTTGAGAAGCTAAAAGCTGTCCTTTATAGACTACGGTATGAGTCGAGAAGGACGGGATATAAAATTCTTTACAATGCTTTAAGTTAAGGTTGTAAATAGCGATTGAGCACTTTTTACGGATAATATAAAGTTTGCGTTCAAAAGCGTCAGTTACAGACAAATCCGGGCTATGGCCTATAAATACTTGCTTTATAACCGGTTCTTTTTCTTTTACGGCTTTTGACATCGGCATGTCTTTATCAATGCTTACGTCTCTCCAGCCTAAAATAGTCTGGCCTTCAGAAAGAATGGCTCTTTCAATTTCTTCCTGACATGCATGCTGCGAGGCTGCTTCCCGGGGCAAAAAGATCATGCCTACGCCATATTCTCCGTAAGGCGGCAGAGTAATACCCTGCTGAAGCATTTCGTCGCGATAAAGTTCATCGGGAATTTGCAGTAAGATACCGGCGCCGTCTCCTTGCAGCAGATCGGCTCCAACCGCTCCGCGATGAGTAAGATTCTTTAAAATCTCAAGACCCTTGAGAACGATGCTGTGCGAGCGCTTGCCTTTTATATTGGCAATCATACCGACGCCGCAGGCATCATGTTCGAATTTGCTGTCGTATAAACCGCTTTCTTGGTGCATTCTTTTTTACCTGTGCTTAAAATCGGCTGCCGCTTTCGGGCAGCCAAAGTTTCATAATTAAAGAGCGTAATAGAGCTCAAATTCACAAGGATGCGGAACTTGATTTACCTTGTTTATCTCAGCTTGCTTTAATTCACAGTAAGCATCGATAAAATCATCGGAGAAGACGCCGCCTTGTTTTAAGAAATCACTATCGGCTTTAAGGGCCTCAAGTGCTTCACCAAGAGATCCGCAAACCTCAGGAATATCTGCAGCCTCTTCAGGAGGAAGATCGTAGAGGTTCTTATCTAAAGGATCGCCCGGGTTGATTTTATTGAGGATTCCGTCAAGTCCGGCCATAAGCATGGCGGCAAAAGCAAGATACGGGTTAGCTGTACAATCCGGGAAACGTACCTCAATATGGGTTGCTTTCGGATTTAATGAGAATGGAATACGGATTGAGGCCGAACGGTTGGATGCGGAGTATGCAAGCATAACCGGAGCTTCAAAGTGCGGGATTAAACGCTTATATGAGTTGGTTGAAGGATTGGTGAAAGCATTTAAAGCCTTGGCGTGCTTAATGATGCCGCCGATGTACCAAATAGCTTCCTGCGACAGTCCTCCGTATAAATTTCCTGCAAAAATGTTCTTTCCTTCGCGGCCGATTGACTGATGGCAGTGCATGCCGGAACCGTTGTCACCGGCAATAGGTTTGGGCATGAAGGTAGCGGTTTTGCCCATTTTATTGGCGACATTCTGTACGACGTATTTGTAAATCATCACTTCATCGGCTTTTTTAGTCAATGAATTGAACTTAGTGGCAATTTCATTTTGTCCGCAGGTGGCAACTTCGTGGTGATGGGCTTCAATAACGAGTCCTAAATCCTGCATGGTTTTACACATAACGGAACGAATGTCCTGTGATGAGTCAACGGGAGGTACCGGAAAGTATCCGCCTTTAACGGAAGGACGGTAGCCTTTGTTCCCGTTTTCATAGCAGGCAGCACTGTTCCATGCCGCTTCAACATCATCAACGCAGACAAAGCAGCCTTTCATTGTGCTTTCAAAGCGAACGTCATCAAACAGGAAAAACTCGGGCTCCGGTCCGAAAAATGCTTCATCACCGATACCGGTTGACTTTAGATAGTTTTCTGCGCGCTTTGCCACTGAACGAGGATCTCTGTCGTATCCTGTCATGGTTTGAGGATCTAAAATATCACAGCGGATTGCTAAGGTAGGCTCTTTATAAAACGGGTCGATAAATACTGTATCGGCATCAGGCATTAAAATCATGTCCGACTTATCGATTCCGCGCCAGCCGGCAATGGATGAGCCATCAAACATCTTACCTTGGGAGAAGAACTCTTCATCAATAGCACAGATAGGCAGAGTGATGTGCTGTTCTTTACCTTTAGTATCGGTAAAGCGCAAATCGGCAAACTGCAGCTGCTTATCTTTGATAAGAGAGAGAACTTGGGAAACTTGCATGATTTATCTCCTAAACACGATTTTTGCACCCATTTTTAAGGCAATGACCGGTTGTGTAAAGGAAAATCAGTTAATTCCTATTTTTGGTGCGTTTATATAATAATTTAGTGCAAGAATTAATTATCAGAAAGTGTCTATTTATTATTTATATTTTTCTTTATATAAGAATATAAATTTTATTTAATTATTTTTAATATGTAATTAATTGACTATTTAATATTTGTTTGTTGCTGATTTTGTTTTAAACAAGAATTAAATTTAAATTAAAAATAAGTAATTTTTAAGGTTATAAATTTGAAACCATTAAAAAATAATGCACTATAAATGAACATTAAATTGTGCTGCTTTTTTGCAATAAAGTGCAAAAGCGTGAATTGCTTAATGTGTACTTAAGATCAATATGTTAAAATTTACAACTTAGTGAATTTTCTTATTAGAGGTGTCACGTGTCAGAATTTTTTTCGCCTGAATTTATAAGCGAGCTTTCAGGATTTATCTCCCGTCATATTATGTTTTGCGGAGCCTGGCTTGTTGTTCTGGTGCTTCTTATTATCGTCCAGTTTAAGATTATGACCGCCAGGGTTAAAAAGGCCTCTACCGGTCTTGCCGTCATGATGGTTAACCGTGATAACGGAGTTTTCGTTGATTTGCGTACTCCTGACAGATTCAAGCTCGGTCATATCGCAAACTCCATCAACATGACTGCTGCTGAAATTAAAGCAGGCAAAATTAATCGTATTGAAAAGAATCGTGAAAAGCCGGTTATTTTGGTCGGACGCGATAAATATGATTCAGATTCCTTTAATTGTGCCCGCAGCCTTAAAAAAGAGGGATTCACTCAGGTATTTATCTTAGAAGGCGGAATTGCCGAGTGGGAAAACTCAAATATGCCTTTAACCACTAAAAATTAAACAATTGCAAAATAAGGATTGAATAATGTCAGAAAATAATCAGAACAATGCACAAAATGCTCAACAGCCGGTATTTCAGATTGTTCGCATTTACTCAAAAGACGTTTCCTTAGAAACTCCTAATTCTCCTGCTGTTTTTCAGGCAGCATGGAAGCCTGAGCTTAAGGTCGAGTTTGATTCTAAGACTACAAAGATCACTGATGATCAGTATGAAGTCTGCCTGCGTGTTACCGTAACCTGCAAGAACGGAGAGCATACTGCATTCTTGTGCGAAGTTAATCAGGCGGGTGTTTTCATGCTGCGCAACTTATCTGCCGAAGCAATGGATTATTTGCTGGGAGCAACTGCACCTAATGTTCTGTTCCCGTATGCCCGTGAGTTTATTTCAAGCCTAGTAGCTCGTGCAACCTTCCCGCAGCTTAATTTGTCTCCGATAAATTTTGAAGCTTTATATCGTGCTCGTAAAGATCAGCAGGCGCAGGAAGCCCAAAAGGCAGCTCAAGAAAAAAAGGATGAACCTGTAGCTTAAGGTTCAATAGGATAAACAATTGAAGGATCTTCATTCTTTATCCGTTATCGGTGCCGGATCTTACGGCACCGCTTTAGCTATTGCCGTCGCTTCCAAAGGTTTTAAAGTTACTTTGTGGGGGCGTAATGCTAAAAGCATAGAAGCAATGGCGCAAAAACGTGAGAACGAGCGTTACCTTCCAGGGATCTCTTTCCCGCAAAGTCTTTCTCTTACTGCATCTTTAGAAGAGTGTGTTCACGCTTCGCCTAATTTGCTCGTTGTGGTTCCGAGCTGCACTTTTGCCTCCGTTATAAAAAATATTGTTCCTTTTTTAACTAAGGATCATCGTCTTGCGTGGGCAACTAAAGGAATAGAAGCAGGAAGCGGAGAGTTATTAAGTACGATTGCATCTAGGATCGTTCCTGAGAATTTACCGCTTGCCGCTTTGTCCGGACCGACTTTTGCCAAAGAATTAGCTTTAGGCATGCCTACTGCAATTGCTGTGGCCGGCAATAACCCGGAGTTTTCTTCACAGTTGTGTGAAATAATGCATACTCCGACTTTCCGTATTTATGAAAGTTCGGATTTTATCGGCTTGCAGTTGGGTGGAGCTGTTAAAAACGTAATTGCTATCGGAGCCGGCTTATCTGACGGATTAGGTTTTGGTGCAAATGCCCGAACGGCGCTTATAACGCGCGGACTTGCAGAAATGGTGCGTTTAGGCCTGGCCATGGGGGCTACCGAACGCGGTTTTATGGGGTTGTCGGGACTTGGTGACTTGATTTTAACTTGTACTGATAATCAGTCGCGAAATAGACGTTTTGGCTATATGTTAGGTCAAGGTGTTACGGTCCGGGATGCTTTGGATAAAATCGCTCAAGTAGTTGAAGGGTATGTGATGACGCCTGAGATTTATAAATTGGCTCACAAATATAACGTCCAGATGCCGATTTGTTCGCAGATATACGAAGTTATTTGTCATGGAAAACCCGGAAAGACTGCAGCAAAAGAACTTTTAGGACGCAGTCTTAAAAGTGAGTGCTAGAGATTGCAAAGAAAAAGGACGCATTTGCGTCCTTTTGTAAATGCATCTTAATCTATCAACCGTAGGTTTCGTCGGTCTTGACGTGATTGGTTACATCGATAACGTCTTTGATCATTCCAGGAAAAGCTTGATTCAGCTGGGATTGAATTCCTTCCTTTAAGGTAATTCCGACCATAGAGCAGCCGTTGCATCCTCCTGAGAAACGGACTTTTACTACACCGTCTTCGGTTACCTCTTCAAGCGCAGCAGCTCCGCCGTGTCCGGCCAAAGCCGGATTAACAGTGGTCTCAAAGAATCTTTTTACTCTGTCAAACAAAGTAGCATCTTCAGGTAAATCCTGCTTCTTAAGATTCGGAGCATGGAACGTGAGCAAATCATTGCCGTCATCATCTTTTGACAGATCGATTACCGATTCGTCAAGATAAGGGCTTACGCTTGAATCAATTACGATTTCAAAGCCGTCCATCTTAAAATGTTCATCATTCATCGTGATGTATTCTTTAGGACAATATAAGATCCCGCATTCAACCCCCGGAGTGCCGACATTGGTAGCGGATAATCTGATGGCAAGACCTTCCATTTTTTGTTTGGCAATGATCTTTTTGAAGTATTCCTGTGCAGGTTTTGAAACTGTTATCTTACTCATATAAAAGCTCTTAACACTTGTTTGATATCGCAAATGTATAAGTATATCGCTTAGAAAATAAATCAACAGTGCAAAAGTGAAAAAAATGCTTAAAAAAAAGCTGTTTTAAGTTTAAAGAGAACCTATTTTTCTAGTAAAATTAGATGAGTTAATTAAAAACCACCGAGAATTATATTTTCGGTTTTTATGTGGAGAAAAAAATGGACTTAACTAAGTACGGTATTACCGGCACTACTGAGATTGTTCACAATCCTTCTTACGAGCAGTTATTTGCTGAAGAAACCGCCGCTGGCCTGACCGGCTTTGATAAAGGCGTTGTTACCGAGATGGGTGCCGTCAATGTTATGACCGGTATCTACACCGGCCGTTCCCCGAAGGATAAGTTCATCGTTAAAGATGACACCTCAAAAGATACCATTTGGTGGACCTCTGAAGAATTCAAGAATGACAACAAGCCTTTAACCACTGAAGCTTGGAACGAGTTAAAAGAATTAGCCGTTAAAGAACTTTCCAACAAGAAACTTTATGTTGTCGATTTATTCTGCGGTGCTAACGAGAACACCCGCCTTAAGATCCGCTTCATCGTTGAAGTAGCATGGCAGGCCCACTTCGTAACCAACATGTTCATTCGTCCGACCAAGGAAGAACTCGAGAACTTCGAGCCTGACTTCGTCGTATTCAACGCTTCCAAGGCCAAGGTTACCGACTACAAGCGTTTAGGCCTCAACTCCGAGACCGCCGTTGTCTTCAACCTCACCGAGCGTATGCAGATCATCCTCAACACCTGGTACGGCGGCGAAATGAAGAAAGGCTTGTTCTCCATGATGAACTACTACTTGCCGCTTAAGGGCATTGCTGCTATGCACTGCTCCGCCAACACCGATATGGAAGGCAAGAACACCGCCATCTTCTTCGGTTTGTCCGGCACCGGTAAGACCACCCTTTCAACCGATCCTAAGCGCTTACTCATCGGTGACGACGAGCACGGTTGGGACGACGAAGGCGTATTTAACTTCGAAGGCGGCTGCTACGCTAAGGTAATTAACCTTTCTAAGGAAAATGAGCCTGACATTTGGGCAGCTATCAAGCGTGACGCTCTCCTTGAGAACGTAACCGTTGACGCAGAAGGCAAGATCGACTTTGCCGATAAGTCCGTAACCGAGAACACCCGTGTTTCTTACCCGATTTATCACATCAAGAACATCGTTCGTCCGATCTCCAAGGCCCCTGCTGCTAAGCGCGTAATCTTCTTGTCAGCTGATGCTTTCGGCGTTCTCCCGCCTGTATCAATCCTTGACAAAGAGCAGACCAAGTACTACTTCCTCTCCGGCTTCACCGCTAAGTTAGCCGGCACCGAGCGTGGTATTACCGAGCCGACCCCGACCTTCTCTTCATGCTTCGGCGCTGCCTTCTTGACTCTGCCTCCTACCACCTACGCTGACGTATTGGTTAAGCGCATGAACGCCTCAGGCGCTTCCGCTTACCTCGTTAACACCGGCTGGAACGGCACCGGCAAGCGTATCTCCATTAAAGATACCCGCGGCATCATCGACGCAATTTTGGACGGCTCCATTGATAAAGCCGAAACCAAGACCATCCCGGTATTCTCCTTCAAGGTCCCGACCGCTCTTCCGGGCGTTGATCCGAAGATCCTTGACCCGCGCGACACCTATGCAGATCCTGCAGAGTGGGACAAGAGAGCCGCTGACTTGGCCGGCCGCTTCATCAAGAACTTCAAGAAGTTCGAAGCTTTGAACGGTGAATTGGCTAAGGCTGGTCCTCAGCTCTAATTTGCGTTAACGCAATAACCTTAATAGGTTAAAATAGGCCCGATGCGGTGTTCCGTATCGGGCTTTAATCTTTTTTTAAGGGATGATCATTATGGGAAAGCCTTATATTACGCGTGAAGGTTACGATTTATTGCATCAGGAACTTGATTATTTATGGCTGGAAAAGCGTCCTGACGTAACGCAGAAAGTTTCTTGGGCTGCAAGTCTCGGCGATCGTTCCGAAAATGCCGATTATCAATATAATAAGCGTTTGCTGGCGCAAATTGATAGGCGTATTCGCTACTTACGCGGCTGCATGAATAATCTTCAGGTTGTGGAATACAATCATCAGCAGGACGGCAAAGTTTTTTTCGGTGCCTACGTTGAAATAGAAGCTGATGACGATGAGTCTTTAATGCAGGTAAGAATCGTCGGCGGAGATGAAATTTTCGGGCGTACAAATTATATTTCGGTGGATTCTCCGATGGCCAAGGCACTTTTAGGTAAGGCTGAAGGGGATGATGCTTCCGTGCATACTCCTAAAGGAGCACGTATTTGGTATATAAACAGAATTGCATACCATAAGCCCGAGTGGTTTGAAGAGCAAAAACCGCATGCTTTTAATCTTGAGCCTACCGATGATGATATTGAAGCAGATAAGCAGGCTGTTGAAGGTATGGATGCAAAACAAATTGAGCAGGAATATTTAAAGACATTGATTAAATAGCAGATAAGGTTAAGCAAATATTTTGTATAGTTAGATTATTAATTATGTTTTTAAATAAACATATGAGAAGCTTAATTTAAATAAAAATTTTAGAATTTAGAATAATTGGTTGATATCGGGATATTTATGACAGTGTCGGATTTTGAGGAATATTTGCGGCAAGGGGAGCCTTCTCAACAAGATAAGATTAATGCATGGCAGACGGCTATAGGACTTCAATCCGTTGACGGACTGACTCCCTCTCAATATTTGCTTGATACGGCGCGTAAACATATTGACGGTGATATATCTATAGATGAAGCAAGAGATCTAATTAAAAGTTACTATCAGTCAAAAAGTAGCAGGGATCTAAAATTTTCAGAAACGGAAGAAGCGGATAAAGCATCTGCCAACATTGCAAAAATTCTCGGCGAACAAACCTTTTCGTTTTCACTTGTAGGATTGGTATCTATTCATCAAAGTATATTTGACGGGATCTTTAAATTTGCGGGGAAAATACGCGATTACAACATAACCAAAAAAGAGTGGGTTTTACGTGGCGACACTGTTTTGTACGTTTCTGCTCCTGATATCAAAGCATCTATCGAATATGATTTAGACAAAGAAAAAAAATTTAAATTTTCAGGGCTTTCTTTAAGTGATATAGCCAATCATATTGCGCGTTTTACCGCAGACCTGTGGCAAATACATCCGTTTGGTGAAGGAAATACTCGAACTACAGCCGTATTCATTATTAAATATTTAAGATCTTTAGGTTTTAAAGTTGAAAACAATTTGTTCATTAAAAATTCTTGGTATTTTCGTAACGCTTTAGTGCGTGCCAACTATCAAAATTTACAGCTTCAAATTGAAAGAAATGTAGAGTTTTTGGAAAGATTTTTTCAAAATTTAATTGCAGGATCTGATTTTGAATTAAAAAACAGATACTTGGTAATTAATGCGCCGAAAACTTTTTTGAAAGAAGAAATAAAAGGAAGCGATCAAGTACCGATCAAGTACCGATCAAGTACCGATCAAGTTGAGCCTAATACATTAATTTTGCTTAAGACGATTAATACGCAGCAGCTTTCTTTGAAAGAGTTAATGTTTCTAATCGGATTAAAGCACCGTCCGACATTTTTAAAAAATTATATAAATCCTGCAATTGAGTCGGGGTTTGTCAAAGTGCTGTACCCGGAAAAATTAAATCACCCGCGGCAGAGGTATTTACTGACTGTAAAGGGAGATGCATTACTTTCAAGTTTAAATAAGAGAGTAAAGCTCTAGTAACTTGGATTTTAGTTTTCTAAAAAGGCAGAAACTTTTTCATAGAAAAGGTCTGGCTCAGTAAGATACGGACTATGTGCCGAATGTTCAAAGACATAGGTTTGATGCATTTTGTTGATATTCATATTTTGCGCTAAGGCACAAGGAACAAAGCGATCTTTCCTGCCGAAAAGATGCAGACAAGGGATTTTTATATGAGTAAAGTCTTCGCGGACATCAGCATAAGCCATCATTTCAATACCAGCGGTTAAAACCTCAAAAGGAATTTCTTCAGATTGGCTTAAAAGTGAGTGCAGAATAGTAAATTCATTTTTGCCGTGCAAAATCTCTTCGGTTTGCATGCGGAAAAAAAGTTTTAATAGGCGATTGCAGCGTCGCGGTGTGAGGAGACTTTTACACTTCATAATGAAGTTGTAGGACACCCCGGGCCAGTTCGGATCTTTTGGAAAACGCGGAGTCCCGCAGATAGTCACAAGTTTATCGATAGGCGAGTTAGTTAAATTGGCTGCTTTAAAGGTAAAAATAGATCCTATTGACCAAGCGATTACATCACAGTGTTTGGGCAAGGTTTTAAAGAGGGCTAAAGATGTTTCTTCAAGAGAATTTGCAATATTTTTAAGCTCTTTGCTCATGCCGTAGCCCGGCAGGTCAATTAAGAATACGTCTCGATGCCTAAACATTTGAGCAACAGGCAGCAGAAAGCTGCTGTCACAGCCCCAGCCGTGAATTATGCATAAAGGTTTGCCATGCGGAGATCCGTAGCGTGTGACGGCTAAACATTTGTTATTCATACATAATTCTCCAAGCGCTTAACTTCACGGTTAGTGTAAAATTTAGTATCCCCTTTTATGTAATTCTTCAAGTAAAATCCTTCTGCGCTTATAGGTGTATTTTACATAACTGACCTTTTCTTTTATCAGCTGTTGGACAACAGGAGTTTGTCGGTTTAATAAAGCATCCAAGCAGTTTATTGCTCTTGTATAATTTTGCAGTCCTGTAGTTCCTCCTGCAATTTTAACGAAATCCTGCAATAAAACAGCATTAAGCTCATTGTAGTATGATGCCGGCATTCTGTGTCCGAAGTCAGCGATATATTCCGAATGGGTTTTTAAAATTGCAAAAGCTTTGTCAAACTCTTCAAATAATAAGTGGAAACGTATTTTCGATGGAGTGTAGTTGGCATAAAACGGTTCCGGTCTGTAAACGATATTTCGCAGGGCTTCTTTGATTTCTTCTCGTGATTTTGGACAATGATCTTTAAGGTATTGAGCGGCATCCCAATCAATACTATTGTAGAATTTGACTAATTGTAAAAAGATCGCTTTACTTTCATAAGCGAGATTCAGCTTTATATTTACCTTTAATAAGGAAGTTAATTTATCATTAATGCGGTAATGGTAATCCTCGACTTTTTGATAGATGTTAATTAAATACTCAAGCAGGCTTTTCTGTTCTTTAAGATCGTTTTTCGTTTGAGCCCTGTTTAACAGCTCTTCACTAGCAGGCGGTGTTGTTCTGAATTCCTGTACGAACTTATTGAAAATTTCCTCTTTGCCGGGGGTGTGTACCAAAATATCCTTTATTTCGTAAAAAATGCTTTCGACCGCGTCATAATCATTAACGGTGATTGCATGGCGCAATTGTTCTTTTTTCTGTGAAATTATTTGTTCGCTCAATTTTTCATCAGGAAGATTTTTTGCAATTGTTGCATGATAATGACGGATACCATGAGCTTCACCGTATTTAGTTAAAAATATAACTATTTTACTTTTTTCTTTAGGAGATAATTTTTTATAAAAGCCTGAAAGTGTTTTGACGGCATGTTCGAAAATTTCCTCAGGAATGGTATCATTGCCGACATCACAATCTGATGCTGAAATTCCGCCATACTCATCACTGCTTTCAATGTCTGTTTCTAGGTCATATTCTGCACAGCTTGTAAGTTCTTTTGCTATCAGTTCGGCGGCGTCGTCAAAAAAGGATTTTTTCGTGATATTGCCGACAGTTTCCGTCATTTCTTGCTCTAAGTTAATAATAAAGCTTCCCAGCGCATCAGTATCATCCCAATATTCATATTGGCAGCGCACGAATTCTTCTGCGTCAAAAGAATTATTTAAAACGTGAAGAAATGAAGAGTATTCGTCATGCAATAAATCATTCTTTGCTTTATTGTCGTATTTACGAATAAATAATTTTTGCTCGTCAGGAAGATGCATTAAAAGATCGTAGACATATTGATTTAAAGAGGATCTATCAAGATCTTCAATGATTTGTTTAAGTTTTTCGCTCATGTAAAAACCTTAAGAAATTTTAATGCTTATCGTGATGATTATTGCCTGATTAGGAGAATATGACAAATGAATAATTGTTGTTTTTTGATATGAATAATAGAAAAACAATGTATTGATTAAGTTTATTTAAAACTGTCGCGAATGAATTCATTGTCTTTATTAAGATGGTTTTACAGGTCCTAAATTTTGTGTCGGCTCCTTTGATTTTTGCAATTCATTCAAGATAATACCCCGTTCGCTAGATGGCCATCGAATGGGGTATGGTTAAAAATCACTGACTTAAAATTGTTAATTGTTACGTCTATTCGGACGATCGCCTGGGTCATGGTCGGGGCGTCGGTCGGATCTGAAGTTCGGACGATCGCCTGGGTCACGGTCAGAGCGTCGGTCGGGTCTGAAGTTCGGGCGATCGC